>DASWOJ010000059.1:0-3528 GCA_036398775.1 Acetobacteraceae bacterium | reverse complement strand
CGGTCACACCCAGCCGCGCCTCCTGCATCCGGAACAAAACCCGACGCTCATCAAGCGTGAGGTGTTGGAAGCCGCGTGCTGCCATGATCATCTCCTGATGCCAACATGCTGAGAAGGCAAGGTTGTCGCAGTTCAGGATAGAACGCACCACGTCTACACTGCAGCAACGCCGAATGTGCATTATGGAAAGGTGGGGGTAGTCCTGCCAAAAATTCCTGGGCAGTCACGGCAGCGCCACCAACGGCCGGGCAGCGCCGGGACCTGCCGAGGAGCGGTATTCGACCTCCTCCGGAGGTTGCCAGCAACGCGAGGACTTGCCAAGGTCGTTGCGCTTTGCAGCGCATGGACCCGTCCAGTGCGGCGTCAGGTGGCCCTTGCCACCGTATGGACGCGGGTTTGATTGTCCCGGCCTGTCAACAGGCCGGCAATGGAGGGTGTAGACTCACACTCCCACACATTCTCGTTCAATGGCGTTCGGTGCCTTCCGCTCTCGCCCGTGCCAGCGTCCACGGCGAGGTGAAGCTTGCGCCACTGCCGGCGTGCCCGGCCGTGCTTCTTGGCATCCCACTCGCCTTAGCCGAACAGCTTCAGCTCTGTGCTGTCCAGCACGAGGTGGACTGGGCCAGTGCTGGCCTGGACGCGCGGCTGACGTCCTGCGAACGCCCGGCCGTGGCGGCTCAGCGTGCTGTGGTCCGGGACGAGCAGCGCCAGCCCGAGCAGGCGCAGCACGCTGCGGCTGAACGCCTCTGCCTGGCGCAGGGCCAGGTGGAACACGAGACGCAGCGTCAACACGAGTTCGATGGCCAGCTCGGAGTAGAGCGGCTGCCCGCCTAGGCTGCTCCGCTTCGGTGCCGCCCAGCCAGTCAGCGCCGCCTCGTCCAGCCACAGCGTCAGGTCGCCGCGGCGGCGCAGCCCGGCCTCATACGCCGGCCAGTTCGTGACGCAGTAGCGGGCAAGTGGAATGCGATGGCGACGGACGGCATTGTGCTTGAACGGCATGGAAGGAAAGTAGCCTCACCGCCCGCAGCCACGCTACCGACCCGCATCCCTGCACCAACGCCATGATCACTGACAAACTGGCGAGTTGTGGGGCAGCCAAGCGCGAGGTGATGCCCTCGGTCGAGCACAGGAAGCACAAGGGGCTGAACAACCGGGTGGAGAACTCGCACCAACCCACGCGCCGGCGAGAGCGGTAGATGAAGCGGTTCAAGTCAGCCAGCCAGGCGCAACGCTTCTTGTCCGCCCACGACAGGATCAACAACCTCTTCCAGCTTCGTCGCCACCAAGTTTCAGCCGCCCAGTATCGAGTCGCCCGGACCCAGGCCTTTCAGGTTTGGGCCGAGGTCATCGGCGTCGCCGCTGGCGCGTAACCACGGACACGCCGTGTTAATTGCGCCCTATCGCGGCCTCAATCCAACAAGTTGACGGTGCCCAGCCAACGCCGCCACTGGCCGGACGCTCCAGACTTCGCCAATAGTGTCCGCTCTTTTGAAAGAATGTGAAATGGCCTGGGAGGCTTCGAACGTAGGTCTCTTTTGTAGGAAAGCCTTGTGGCGTTGGTCGGCGCGCGTTTCTCGATCGGGTGGTCCAGAACGTGTCCGACCCGCAGGCCATATCGCGGCAGGCCCGCGACCGCATGGTCGCGAAGCACGAGGTGGAGTAGGTAGGGTGTCACAGTCGAAGGCGGGACCAACCTGCCGGTGGAGGAAACGCAAGATGGACAGAAACAGGCGGCTCGTGATCGCAGGGGCCATCCTCGCCTTGTGGGGAAGCATGGGGCAGGCCGGGGCGCAGGACGCCATGACCAGCCCCCTGGTGCTCAAGGACGGCGGCAGCTTTTTCGTGGGTGGCAAGCTGCAGCAGACAGACGCGGTGAGCGGCAATCCCCAGGGGCCGGGCGGCTTCGGCTACTCGAACACCGACATCATCACCGTGGACCAGATGTATGTGCAGTTCCAGGTGCCCGTGAAGTCGGCCGACAGCATCCCGATCGTCATGATCCACGGCTGCTGCCTCAGCGCCAAGAGCTGGGAGGAGACGCCGGACGGGTGGATGGGCTGGTACGAGTACTTCGTGCGCAGGCACCATGCCGTTTACCTGCCCGACCAGTCGTCCCGCGCACGCTCGGGCTTCGACGCGACTGCGGTCAACGAGGTGGCGCTCGGCCTCAAGCCGGTAGGCACGCTTCCCCGCCTATTCACGTTCGGCCGCAACTCGGCCTGGGACCTGTTTCGGTTCGGGCCGCGCTACCCCGAGGTCTGGCCCGACCAGCAGTTCCCCATGGAAGCCCTGGAGGAGTTCTCCAAGCAGGTCATCCCCGATGCAAACCCGACCCTGCCGGACCCGAACCCCACCTTCGCCAACCTCGCGCGCACGGCCGTCCTGGCCGGGGGCGCCGTCGTGATCGGGCATTCAGAGTCAGGGTTCTTTCCCGAGCAGGCGATGCTGGCCGACGCTTCAGGGGTGCGTGGAATGGTGTCGATCGAGGGACGCTGCCCCGTCCTGAGCGACGCCCAGGTGGCGGTTCTGTCCAAGGCACCAGTCTTGTTCATCTTCGGCGATCACATCGACGGCTCCGACGTGTCCAAGGCGCTGTGGACCAAGAACGTCAGCGACTGCAACCGGGTCACCGCCCAGATCAACGCCGCGGGCGGGAAGGCCGAGCTCTGGGAGTTGCCGAAGCTCGGCCTGCATGGCAACAGCCACATGCTCATGATGGATCGCAACAACCTGCGGATCGCAGACATGATCCTGGAGTGGATCGCGAAGAATGTGGACCAGAACCACAGCCCGGCGCTGATCGGCCGTCATAGGAACGATCCCGATTGAGACCGGGATCGTGAAGCGTTCGATGCCTGGGCATGACGGCAGGTAGGAAGTCCAACGCCGTTCGGAAGCTCTTTTGCGGCAACGCCAAGTGCAAACGCAGCATCTTCACCGAACGCCTGCCCGGCGTCGTGGCGCCGTGGGCGCGCAAGACGGCGCGGCTGTCCAACCGGCTTACGGCAGTGGGCCTGGCGCTCGGCGGTGCGGCCGGTGCGCGCCTGGGCCGCAGCATGGGCCTGGCTGCAAGCCGGAACACCCTGTTGCGCTTGGTCCGGCGAGCACCCATTGCATAATTCCGGGTTCTTCCGCCATTTTAGTGCAGCGAGGCGGTGCTGTTGGGCCCTACTGGCGTGACTGCGTCATGTAGCGGCCAGGAAACGGCAGCGCAGCAAGTCGAATTTGGCTCGCCCGTACACGGGTTAGGTTCGGGATACGGGTAAGAAGTGGTTACAAGCCAATTTGGGTTGGGTGTGGGTTCCTGTCCAAGAAGGCTTACCTTGCTGGACGCGCGAGCTGTCCCGCTACTTTATTGAAAATGCATCGTTCTCTGGATTCTGATGGGGGGCAGGAGATCGCCATCCTGCGGGGAACGAAGCTGCGGCCCGTGGCGGCGCTGCAAGTCTGGCTGGCGGCGGGCGGGGTCACGGCCGGGCCGGTGTTCCGCAGCGTGAACCGCCACGGCCAAGTCGGCAAAGCGCTCAC
>DASWOJ010000058.1:0-6839 GCA_036398775.1 Acetobacteraceae bacterium | reverse complement strand
CCCATCAGGTTCAGCACCAGCGGATGCACACGCAGGTCAACGGACTGGATGGCATCGGGCTGCAGGTTGTTCGCGTTGCGGAGCTGGACGGCGGCGTCAATCGCCGGGTGCGCCACGATGCCGCAGGAGAAGGGCTTGTAGGTATTGAGCGCCAGCTCCCACCGCTCGCCCAGCCCGTCCACCACCTGGCTCCAGTCATGCCGTGTGCTGACGGCCTGGCCCCAGCCGTCGAAGCCCTCGATGGCGACCTCGGAGGCGGTGAAGCCGGCCTGGGCCAGCAGCGCGGACACCATGCCGTTCTGCGCGGCGCGGCCGGGGTGGAAGCTTTTGGTGTCCGAGCCGAACTGCACCTTCAGCCCGACCGGCTGGGTTGCGGCGAGGCCGAGCGCCCAGGCCATTTGCTGCTCGTTCAGGTGCAGCAGCCGGCCCATCGCCGCGGCCGAGCCGAACACGCCCGTCGTGCCGGTGATATGCCAGCCGGCCTGGTAGTGCTCGGGATACACGGCGTTGCCCATACGGCACTCGATCTCGCAGCCAAGGGCGAGGGCGTTCATCAGCTCGGCGCCGGACACGGGGCGGTATTCCGCCCAGGCCAGCACGGCGGACGCGACGGGGCCGGCGGGGTGGATGATGGTCTTCAGGTGGGTGTCGTCGTAGTCCAGGACGTGAGAGCTGATGCCGTTGACCAGCGCGGCGTGGGGGGCGTCCAGGCGCTCCTTGCGGCCGAACAGGCTGGCCTGCGGCGGGCCGGAGAAGGGCTGCAGCGCCTTGACGGCGCGGCCGGGCGCCGGGTTGGTGGAGCCGCCGACGGCGCAGCCGACCCAGTTGAGCAGGGTGCGGGCGGCTTCCTTGCGGACGCCTGCGGGGATTTGCTCGACGGGGGCGGTGGCGGCGTAGCGGGCGACGATGTGGGTGACCGGGACGGCCTTGGCCGCTGGCTGCGCGGCGAAGGCGGGGGTGGCGGCAGGGACGGCGCCTTTTTCCTGCGCGACGGCCGGAGCGGCAGCCAGGACAGCTCCGACCGGGGCGGCGCGGAGAAGCGTGCGGCGTTTGATTCGAGTCATGTGCGCTTCCTCGTAGTCTTGTTGGAGCCAAGCATAGCCCCGGCCCAGCCAGCTTGGCGAGGCGCCCGCACCGCGTCGTCCGCCCATCCCGCGTGGGCGCTGTCGCCAATTCAATAAGGCGTTGCAGTCCGGAGGGCGTTGCGGTCCGGCGCCAGTTGCCCGCACGTCATGCCGATGCTGTCCGGCGGGAGCGAGCGCCACTCGTCTGCGGCGTCGGGCCGGCCTAATGGATCCGTTGCCTGCAGCACTGGGACCCAGCCGCAGAACATACGCGCAAGTGCGCCTGCTGTTGTCCTTGAAGACAGGCTGAAATGCCAGGATCGAAGCCGCCGTTGGCCATGCGCTTCCGGCGGCGGAGCAGGAAGCGGGGCAGACGCCCGTCAATGCAGGCCAGGCCCGCGCCAATCAGCGCCGTACTGCCGAAGTGCCGGGGCAGCAGCACCTCGCCCAGAACGACGGCACCGAGCAGGATGGCGCTGACCGGGATCAGGAAGGTGACCAGCAGCAGGTTCGTGGCGCCTGCTGCCGCCAGGATATGGAAGTACAGCACGTAGGCAAGCGCAGTGGAGAGCAGGCCCACCCCCAGCACGGCGGCCCAGGTGGCGGCGTGCGGCGGCGCCAGCGTCCAGGGCCGGTCCATCAGCAGCATGAGCGGCAGCAACAGCACGGTGGACGCGCAGACTTGCCCGGCTGCGGTCGCCATCGGCGTGACGCCCATACGCTTGAACCTGCGTCCGAAGATGCCGGCGAAGGCGTAGGACAGCGCTCCGGCTAGGCAGGCGAACTGCGCCGTGACGCCAGTGCCCAAGCCGCCCAGCGCGTCCGGGCCGATCATGAATACGGCGCCGGCGAAGCCCACGGCGACGCCCGCGGCCTTGAGGGGCGTCAGCCGCTCATCGGATGTGAGCAGGTGCGCGACCAGGACGGTGAACAGCGGCGTGGTGGCGTTCAGGATCGAGGCAAGGCCGCTGGCGATGTGGTGCTGGCCCCAGACGATCAGCGCAAACGGGACGACGTTGTTGAGCAGGCCCATGCCGAAGAAGGCAGCCCAAACGCGGCCCGCTGTGGGCATGCTTTGCCCGAGCAGGCGCAGCACCCCCAGCAAGGTCACGGCGGCGACAACCACCCGCAGCCAGACCAGCGTAAAGGAGGGCAGTTCGCGCACGGCAACGGCGTTGAAGAAGAACGAGCCACCCCACAGCACCGCTAGGGCCAGCAGCATGGCCCATTCCCGTCCGCCCATCGCCGACGCCTGTGCGTCGCCCTTGCCCTGCGCCATCACCGTGTTCCCTTCCGTCAGGGTCCAAAGGATAGTAAGCACAGCAGAGGAGCCGCGCCCCGGTTCTTGCTTTCGAAACTTGGGACGGCGACCTGCTCTCCGGCTGCGACGCGTTGCTGCGAGGACTCTCCAGCCTTGCCGTGGCGGGGCTGGCGCCAGTCGGCGTCCGGAGTCTCGGGACTGTCCTACGTGTCTGGGTCCCTGTTTTCCAATGCCTGCATTCCGCGGCGTGGGCAGCAGTCAGCGCCGGTTCCCCCCTACTTTCACGGCGTCTCCTTCGCCCCTACGCCGCCCGCGCCACCCCTATTGCCGCCCGCCCATCCACCTGTGCGAGCCGGGCCAGCAAGTACTCCACCTCCCCACGCGCCGCCGCCGAGATGCCCGGCCCGGGCTTCCGCTGCGCGTCGCTGGCCAGCAGGCCGCGGCGCATCAGCACCCATTTGCGGACCGCCAGGCCGATGCGGGCCTGCTGCTCGTAGCGCAGCAGGGGCAGGTGCGCGTCGAACAGGTCGTGCGCCGCGTCGCGCTGCCCCGCCGCCTGTAGGCGCACCACGTCCACCAGCAGCTCGGGGAAGGCGTAGCCGGTCATGGCGCCGTCCGCCCCGCGCTCCATCTCGAAGTCGAGGAACAGGCCGCCATTGCCGGTCAGGATGCTGAGCGGGCGCAGGCTGCCGTCGCGCTGGAAGGCGCGGAGGGCGCTGATCTTCTCCAGGCCGGGCCAGTCCTCGTGCTTGAGCATCACGCAGCCTGGGTTGTCCATGACGATGCGGCGGATGACGGCGGGGGTCATCACCACCGTCAGGGTCAGCGGGTAGTCCTGCAGCACCCAGGGCACGTCCGGGCCGATGGCCTCGGCGGCGCCGGCGAAGTAGGCCAGGATTTCGTCATCCGTGCGCAGGTGCGGCGGCGGGGCGATCATCACGCCGGCGGCGCCGCGGTCCATGCTGGCATGGGCCAGCGCCCGCATTGCAGCAAAGCCCGGCGACGACACGCCGACGATCACCGGCAGGCCGGGCATGGCCGCGATGTAGCGGGCGGCGACCTGCAATGCCTCCTCAGCGGTCAGCTTCGGCGCCTCGCCCATGATGCCCAGCACCGTCGCGCCCTCGACGCCCAGGCCGGCCCAGTGAGCGGCCAGGCGGTCTATCGAGGTCAGGTCCAGGCTGCCGTCGGGGTGGAACGGCGTGGGAGCGATGGGAAACACGCCGCGGGCATCGTGGGTCAGCATCGAGGGAAGGCTCCGGCAGGGTTGGAGGCGCAGCCCAGCACCAGCGGGGCGGCGGAGCAAGCGTTAAGGCGCTGGCAGGGTGGCCCGGCACTCAGGCTGGATCGGTTGAGAGCCACCAGTCCGCGCCGTTGAACCAGCAGGTGCCGTCCGGCTTGCCATCGAGGCGAAGGGCCTGGACGTTTTCCCAGCCTCCGCCGGCGAAGGCTGCCGCCAGCCCGCGGCCGGTCGCGTCGTCCTGCCGGGCCTGGCACGCGATGAACGCCGCACGGGACACGAACCGGGCCGGCCAGGCTGGGCCGCCGCGCCGCGGCTTGTGCACGAGCAGCATGCCGCCGTAGCCTCCCTCCGGTTGCAGCGGGAACAGCAGACGGCCGCCGGGGCGCAGGGCGTCCAGCCAGGTCCGGCCCGGCTGGGTGATGCCGGCGTTGACGTAGATGGCGTCCGCCTCGGGCAGGGCGTCCGCCGTGCCGGACCGGGCGTGCAGCGTCGCCTGCGGCCAGGGCGCCAGGTTGCGGCTGGCACGGCTGGCGAGGGCCGGGTCAACCTCGAACGCATGCACCCGGCCTGCTGGCCCGACGAGGTGGGCCAGGATGGCGGTGTAGTAGCCGCTCCCCGCGCCGACCTGCACCACCACCTCGCCCGGCTGCGGCGCGAGGGCGTCGAGGCAGTGGGCATGCAGGCTGGGTTCGCCGATGTTGATGCCCCGCTCGGCATCGAGGGCGACCAGGGTGTCCTGATACAGGAAGGCCGGGTCGTCGCCGGGGGTTTGGACGTAGCCGGACTGGCCATGCCGCGCGCGCCAGGGGCCGGAGCACAGGATGGACCACGGCCCGGGGCCGGCGAAAGGTTCGCGCGGGACCGCCGCGAACGCCTGCTCGATGCGCGGGTCGCCGGCGGCGCCCCGGGCCGCCACGTAGCGGGCGAAGAACGTCCGCAGCGCTGCCGTGCTGTGGGCCTCTGGTTGTGCGTGATCGCCGTTCATGCGCCACCTGCCTGGGCATGGTGAACCGTCGCGGCCAGGATGCCTGACATCCCCGGCACCTGGAAGCGGGCACCCCGTCCCGCTGGGATGCCGGCCCTTACCGGATGGCGGCGCGGCATCAGTTGTAACGCATTGCCGCAGCACGCGGCGCCAAGGAGACCCAGTTGCCCGATCCCATGCCAAGCCCCACCCGCCTGCTGATCGTCTATTACTCGCGCACCGGCTCGGTGGAGGCGCTGGCCGCCGCGGCGGCCGAGGGCGCGCGAGAGGGCGGCGCAGAGGTCCGCATCCGGCGGGCGCGCGAGGTCGCGGACCCGGCGGACATGGCCAAGGTAGAGGGCTGGACGGAAGGCGCGGCGCGGCAGAACGCGCTGTATGCCGCGCCGACGCATGAGGATGCGGAGTGGGCGGATGCGATCCTGTTCGGCACGCCCTGCTACTTCGGCATCATGGCGACGGAGCTGAAGAACTTCTTCGACCGGCTCGGCCCGCAATGGAAGAAGGGGATGCTGGCCGGCAAGGTTGGCGGCGCGTTTGCCACCGCGTCCTGGCCGCATGGCGGGACGGAGGTGGTCACGCTGTCCATGTATGCCCCGATGGCGCACCTGGGCATGGTGATCGTGCCGACGGGCTATACCGACGAGGCGATGCTGGAGGCGGGGTCGCCGTATGGCGCGTCGGCCATCGTCGGGGATGGCAAGGGCGATTTGCGGACGGAGGACTTGGATGCTGCCCGGCATCAGGGCCGGCGTACCGTGATGATTGCGTCGGCGCTGGTGGCGGCAGGGGAGATGCCGAGCCGGAAGGAGGGGTATGGGGAGAAGTAATGACGGGCGGATATGGGCTGGTGCCCTGTCTGTTGCTGTGAAGGGCGCGGCGACGCGGTACTCCAGGAAGGCGGCTGGGTACGCTTTGCTGTCTTGCGGTGGTTGCAAAAGGATTCGTAAGGGCAGCGGTGGGGGTTGGTTCTCGTTGGCGCCGGACGTGTGCTTTTTCCCGGCAAGGCCCCCTCACCCCGGCCCTGTCCCGGAGGGAGAGGGGGAAGAAGCGGCTGTCCTAAATGTGCAAGGCTCTGCCTTCTACGGCTAGGGCGGCTTCCTTGACGGCTTCGCTTAGGCTTGGGTGGGCGTGGCAAGTGCGGGCCACGTCCTCGCTGCTGGCGCCGAACTCCATAGCCGTCGCCAGCTCGGCGATCAGGCCGCCTGCGTCGGGGCCGATGATGTGGGCGCCCAGGATGCGGTCGGTTTCGCTGTCGGCCAGAATCTTCACGAACCCGTCCGTGCTGCCCATGGCGCGGGCGCGGCCGTTGGCGGTGAAAGGGAACTTGCCGACCTTGTAGGATATGCCGGCCTTTTTCAGGTCGTCCTCAGTGCGGCCGATGCTGGCGACCTCCGGCCAGGTATAGACCACGCCGGGGATCACGTCGTAGTTCACGTGCCCGGCCTGCCCGGCCATGCGCTCGGCTAGGGCAACGCCTTCCTCCTCTGCCTTGTGGGCCAGCATGGGGCCGGCGATCACGTCGCCGATGGCGTGGATGCCGGGCACGTTGGTGTCGTAATGGGTGTCCACCACCACTCGGCCGCGGTCGTCCAGCGCGACGCCGGCCTCGGCCAAGCCTAGCCCGTCCGTGTAGGCGCGGCGGCCGATGCTGACGAGGACCACGTCGGCGAGGATTTCCTCGGCTGGGCCGCCCTTGGCAGGCTCGACCGTGAGCGTCACGCCCTCGTTCCCCTTGCGGGCGCCAGTTACCTTGGTGCCCAGGCGAAACTTGATGCCCTGCTTGCCCAGCACCCGCTCGAAGGTCTTGGCGATCTCCGCGTCCATGCCGGGCACCAGGCGGTCCAGGTATTCGATGACCGTGACATCAGCGCCCAGGCGCTTCCATACGCTGCCCAGCTCCAGCCCGATGTAGCCGCCGCCGATTACCGCGAGGTGGCCCGGCACCTGGTCCAGCTCCAGCGCGCCGGTGCTGGTGACGATGCTGCGCTCGTCCACGTCCACGCCGGGCAAGGTCAGGCTTTCGCTGCCGGTGGCGACGACAATGTGCTTGGCGTCGTAGGTGGCGCCGTCCACCTCAACCTTGCCGGGGGCTGCGATGCGAGCGCTGCCCTTGAGCCAGTCCACCTTGTTCTTCTTGAACAGGAACTCGACGCCCTTGACGTTGGCGCTGACCACTTCGCCCTTGCGCGCCATCATGCGCTTGAGGTCCAGCTTTACGCTGTCGATCATCACGCCATGGTCGGAGAAGGCGTGGCTGGCTTCCTCGAAATTCTCGCTGGATTGCAG
>DASWOJ010000057.1:0-8728 GCA_036398775.1 Acetobacteraceae bacterium | reverse complement strand
GGAACTGCCGGGCGCGGCGGGCCTGGGCCAGCAGGATGGCGGCTTGTTCGGGGTCGAACATGGCTACGGCGTCCGGGTCAGTTCATACAAGGCAATGGCAGCAGCGGCGGAGACGTTGAGGCTCTCCATGCTGCCGGGCATGGCGAGGCCGGCGATCTCGTCGCAGGTGTCGCGTGTCAGGCGGCGCAGCCCGGCGCCCTCAGCCCCCAGCACCAGGGCCACACGGCGCTGAGCCAAGGGAGCGCCGCGCAACGGGGCGCCGCCAGCGTCCAGGCCGATCACCCACAGGCCCGCCGCCTTCAGCGCCACCAGCGTGCGCGCCAGGTTTACGGCACGCAGCAACGGCACGGTTTCAAGCGCGCCAGAGGCGGCTTTGGCCAGCACCCCGGTTTCCTCCGGCGTGTTGCGGTCCTGCATGATCACGGCGGCGGCCCCGAAAGCTGCGGCGCCCCGCAGCACCGCGCCGATGTTGCGGGGGTCGGTGACCTGATCGAGCACCAGGACGGGTCCGGGCTGCTCCAGCACGGCGGACAGGGCCGGGGGGTTGAGCAGGTCGGTCAGCAGGCCGGCGCCCTGGTGCACGGTGTCGCGGCCCAGCAGGCCGTCGAGCTTGGAACGGTCCGCACGCTCGGGCGCCAGCGGCCAGGGCTGCGGCAGGCGCTCGCGCAGGGTGGCCTCGGCCTCCTCCGTCAGCAGCAGGCGGCGGGGGCGGCGGTTGGTGTTGGCCAGCGCCGCGGCGACGGGATGCAGGCCGTGCAGCCACACGCTGCCGCGCGGGGCGGCGGGCGGACGGGGGCCTGCGGGCGGAGTGTCCGTGCGCTGGGGCGGGGCGGCGGCGCGCAGGGTGGTGGCGCTGGGTTCCCGCGCAGCAGGCGGCAGAGGCGGCGGAGCGGCAGGCGCTGGGTCGGGCCGTGGCGGACGTGGCTGGCCGAGACGGGGCGCTTCCGCCGGGTCGCGCGGGCGGCTGGGACGCGGGCCGGCCTTGCGGTCGCGCGGGGGCGCGCGGGTGGGCTTGGCGGAGCGCGGCGGGGCGTCGTCCGGCGTGGGACGCGGGGCGTCGCGGGCGGGACCGCGGGGGGTGAAGCTGCCGGTGCGCTTGGCGGCTGGCTTGCCGTCGGGGTCGGAGCGCTTGGGGCCGCGCCCGTCAGGGCGGGAGTCGGAACGGCCTGCCGGACCTGCGGAGGGACGTTGGGAATGGGCGCCGGGCCGGCCTGGGGGTTTGCTGGGCATCGGCCTCCTATACGCCGGGATGGCGGCGGGGACCATGCGCCCATTGGTCCGGCTGGTTTGGCGGTGTCTCGGCACAAGGTATGGCGGGCCGGGGTTGGCGGCGAGGTTGCAGGATTTCGCGCGGAGGCGTCACCAGGCGATTGACAAGCGGCGGCCCGGCGGACTACCTCCGCGCCTTCCGTGCCCCAGGGCGCGGGCCGCGGCGGAGGGGTGCCCGAGTGGCTAAAGGGGGCGGACTGTAAATCCGCTGGCATCGCCTACGTTGGTTCGAATCCAACCCCCTCCACCACTTCTTCGCCTGATTACAACGAGCTAAGAGGTGGGATAGCCTCTCAGCATACGTCGCTGCATACATACCGGCGCTGCTGGAGGGGATAGACTGGAGGACCCTGCAGCGGAGCTGGCGGCCAGAGATGGCCGGCTGACCGGCTACCGCACAAAGGCGATACGCAGCCAGGGTTGGGTGTGTTTGATTTTCCTGCGTAACGGTCGCCACCAACCCTGTCCCGGACGACATCGAGGCTCTCCGCGCCGCCCTGATTGCTGCGTTGCTGGCGTGTCGCAGGGCGGAGGCACGCGCGTTGGGCGGCGAGGCGATGGTGGCTCATCTCAAACTGCTAATCGCCAAGCTGCGGCACGAGCAGTTCGGCGGCTCGTCCGAGCGCGGGCGCAAGCTGCTGGACCAGATGAAACTGCAGCTCGAAGAAATGCAGGCCGTGGTCGCCGAGGACGAGGCGGCGCTGGATCCTGAGCTGGAGGGCCTGCCTGCCGGCAAGCCGACCCGGTCTTATACCAACTGCCGAAGGTTCTGACCTGTCGAAATACGGCGCCTTGCAGGACGCGAGCAGCGGGGCATAGGTCAAGACTTTCGGCGATTGGTATAAGATGGCCGCACTGGTGCCGGGGACCGAGCCGACCTCCTGATCGTGTCGGCAGACCTCGCGGCGCGTGAGATCCACGGAGGCTTTGTTGCCGGAGAGCACCGACTCCAGCGGCTTCTGGTTCATGGACGGCCACATCACCATCCATCTGTCCAAAGCCACGAACGCAGACGGCATCTCGATCGTCGAGCACCTGCTGCCGGGCGGCTTCGGACCGCCGCTTCACATCCACCGCGGCGAGGACGAGACCTTCTACGTTCTTGTGGGCGGGTTCCGGTTCAAGCAGGGAGGGGCGGCCGACTTGGCCGCACGCTACATTTTCGGGCAGGACCAGCGCTGGAAGCTTGCCGTCAACGTCAACAACCTGTTCGACCGCACCTTCGTCGCGCAATGCACCGGGGCCGCCTTCTGCTTCTATGGTGCGCGCCGCGAGGTCCTGGCGAGCCTGGGGGTGCGCTGGTAGGGCGCCCGCCTTGGCCGTCTCGGTCCCGATGTTCAGGCTCTCCGGCGTCGGTGTCGAGGTGCCTGGCCGCACGCTGCTGCATCCGCTCAGCCTGGACATCTCCGGCGCGGGGGTATGCGGGCTGATCGGGCACAACAGTTCCGGCAAAACAACCTTGCTGTGGCTGCTTGCCCGGCAGCGTGCGCCCAGCCGCGGGCGGCTGACCTTCCTGGGCCGCGACATGGCGGACTGGCCCGGCCGCGCCTTCGCGCGCCAGCTCGCCTACCTGCCGCAGAACCCGCCGCTGGCGCCGGGGCTGACCGTACGCGAGCTGGTGGCGCTCGGGCGCTTCCCCTGGCACGGCACGCTGGGCCGGGTGACGGACCGCGACCGGGCGGTGGAGGAGACCGCCATGGCCCGCACCAGCATCATCTCGTTCGCGGATCGCCAGGTGTCGAGCCTGTCCGGCGGGGAGCGGCAAGACGCCTGGATCGCCATGTGCGTCGCGCAGGAAAGCCGGTGCCTGCTGCTCGACGAGCCTATCTCCGCGCTGGACGTGTCGCACCAGGTGGATGTGCTGCAAATCATCCGGGACCTGAACCGCGCGCACGGCATCGGCATCGTCGTCGTGCTGCACGACATCAACCTGGCCGCGCGCTTCTGCGACGAGCTGCTGGCGTTGCGCGGGGGACGGCTATCGCCCGCGGCACGCCGGACGCCATCATGCGCGGGCCGGTCTTGGAGGACATCTACGCCATCCGGCTCGGCCTGATGCCGCACCCGGCCGGGCTGGCGCTGATCGCCTACGTTCCATGACGCCAGTGTGCCGCCGCACCCTGCTTGGCGTCGTCCCGGCGCTCCTCGCTGCGCCGGCACGGGCCGGCACGCCCCGGGTGGTTTCGCTCGACTTCGGCTTGACGGAAACGCTGCTGGCCCTGGGCGCCGCGCCGGTCGGCATGCCGGGGCCGGCGCAATACCGGCAGTGGGTGATCGAACCGGTGCTGCCCGCCGGAGTGACGGACGTGGGCCAGCGCACCCAGCCCAACCTGGAAGCGATGGCCGACCTTGCTCCCGACGCCATCCTGGCCATACCCGAGCATGACCCTATCCTGCCGCGGCTCCGCGCCATCGCTCCGGTGCTGCGCCTGCCCCTCTACACGCCCCAGCAGCACCCGTGGGACCGGTCCATGGAAGCAGCGCGGGCAATCGGCGCGCTCTTGGGCCGGGCAGAAGCGGCGGAGCGGCTGATCGCCGACGTGGAAGCCCGCTACGATGCCGCCCGCGCCAGGCTGGCAGGGCGGCCCGTGCGCCCCTTGCTGCTGGCCAGCTTCCTCGACCCGGGGCACCTGCGGGTTTACGGCCCTGGCAGCATCCTGCAAGCCGGGCTGGACCGGCTGGGCCTGCACAACGCCTGGTCCGGCCCTATGGGAATTTGGGGGTCCGCCACTGTGGGGCTGGACGCGCTCGCGCCGCTGGAGGACGCGGCCCTGTTTGCCATAGACCCGCAGCCGCCCGATCTCGCCGCCGTGCTGGACGCCAGCCCGCTGTGGCAGGCGCTGCCCTTTGTGCGGGAGCGGCGCGTCTTCACGCTGCCGCCGGTGCTGATGTTCGGCACCCTGCCGGCGGCGGACCGCTTCGCGGCGTTGCTGCTGCCGCGTTTGACAGGGGCGGCGCTGCTTGGTTGAGCGGATGGGTCAGGCGGGCGCGCTCTACTTTCTCCTGCTGGAGTTGGCCGTGCAGGGCCTGGCGGAGCAGGTGCCGCCGAGTCTGTGGTGGCCGGCGCTGGTCCGTCCCGATCCGGCCAGCATGGCGCAGGTCGTGGCAGCTTACAGCACCCTGCCGCGCCTTGCCGCCGCCCTGCTGTCCGGCGCGGCGCTGGGGTTGGCTGGCGCGCTGCTGCAGCAGGTGCTCCGCAACCCGCTGGCCTCACCCGGCACGCTCGGAATTTCCGCCGGGGCGCATCTGGGGCTGGCCGCGGCGTCGCTGTATGCGCCGGGCCTGGTGGCAACCGCTGGACGGGGGCTGCTCGCCCGGCCCCTACAGGTATTGGAACTGCCGGACGAAGCGGCGCGAAGCCTCGGCGTCCCCGTCCCGCTCATACGCCTTGCGGGGCTGGTGGTGGCCGTGGCGCTGGGTAGCTCGGTGGTCAGCCTGGTGGGGGTAATCGGCTTCATAGGGCCAGCTGCGCCGATGCTGGCGCGGTTGGCGGGCGCCAGGCGGCATAGCCTGGCCTGGGCGCCGGCGATGGGGCGGCGCTGCTGGCCGTGACCGACCAGCTTGTCCAGCGTGCCGCAGGCTCGATGGCCATGCAGTTGCCCACGGGGGCAGCCACGGCATTGCTGGGCGCGCCGCTGCTGCTCTGGCTGCTGACGCGGACCGCGGGCCAGTCCTCGCCGCTTGCGGCTGCCGCACCGGGTAGGCCGGGCCGGGCTGGCGCCCAGACTCCGATGCCCGCCGCAAGCAGGCCGGACAGGACAAGCGCCGCAGGCTGTGCCGCGCCCAACCCATCCAGCCCTCATCTGCATGGCAGGAGCAGGAGGTGGGGATCAGCAGGCAACCTTGCAGCGCCAGGGTCGGCAGCAGCGTCAGCACCGCCAAGTAAGCCGCAGCAGCGCGAGGGCAGGTGCAGCGCCTTATCCGTTTTAGGCAATCGTTCGCCGCCATGCGAAGCGCGGGAGAGCCACGGTTTTGCATGGCCTCAACCTGGACTGCTAGTATCCTGTTCGGGAGGCAGGCAGCCTCCCCGGGTCCAGGGAGAGTGGCCTTGGTCTGAAGCCGTGGAGAAACGTGCAACGTCTTTACGTCATGGATGAGGCCTCGCGTGGACCCAAACACGTGTCCCTACTCACAAGCCGATGGAAGAACCAGTGCCGGTTATCCCTCCCGCAGCCATTCAGCGCCGCAGCCTGCTCACTGGCGCCGCCGCGTTATCCGCCTTCGCCATCTTGCCCGGCTGCGCGCTGTCGCAGGGTGCAGGAAACACCCCATTCACCCTCGGGGTCGCCAGCGGCGATCCTTCGCCGGACGGCTTCGTGCTTTGGACCCGCCTCGCGCCCCAGCCGCTCGTGCCCGATGGCGGCCTCTCCGGCGCTGTGCCGGTGCGCTGGGAGATCGCGGCGGACGACGCAATGCGGCATATCGTGCAGCGCGGGGACGCGCTGGCCGACGACCGCTTCGCACACTCGGTCCACATCGAGGCCGGCGGCCTGCAGCCGAACCGGCCCTATTGGTATCGCTTCACCGCGCTTGGCGCACAGAGCACGGTCGGCCGCGCCCGCACCACCCCGGCGCCAGGCACCGCGTTGGACCGGCTACGCTTCGTCGCCGCCTCCTGCGCTCATTACGAGCTGGGCTACTTCGGCGCTTACGGCCATATGGCAGTAGAGGACCCGGACCTCGTGCTGTTCCTGGGCGACTACATCTACGAGTACAACAACGAGGGCCGCCGGGCCGACCGCGCCGTGCGCCGGCATGCCGCTCCTGAACCTGTGGATCTCGCGGGCTACCGTGTCCGCCACGCCCAGTATCGCACTGACCCAGACCTGCAGGCGTTGCACGCCGCGGCGCCCTGCTTGATGACTTGGGACGACCACGAGGTCGAGAACGACTACGCCGACCGCTGGTCGGAGCATCCGGACACCGACCCGCAAGACTTTCTGCGCCGTCGGGCTGGCGCCTACCAGGCTTACTACGAGCACATGCCGCTACGCCGCCTGTCCCTGCCGAACGGCCCGGACATGCGGGTCTATGACAGGGTCCGCTTCGGACGCCTCGCCGAGTTCAACGTCCTGGACGGCAGGCAGTACCGCTCCCGCCAAGCCTGTCCGACGCCCGCCGGGGCCGGGGGCCACCTGGTCACGGCTGCCTGCGCCGAGCGCGATGATCCCGTGCGCACCATGCTGGGCTTTGCACAGGAGGCATGGCTGTTTGATGGCTTCCGGCAAGGGGGCGCACGATGGAACATCATGGCGCAGGACTTGCTGGTATCGTCCGTGGTGCAACGGGACGCGGCGGGTACGCCGGGCCATTGGACCGACGGATGGGACGGCTACCCGGCCTGCCGCGCCCGTATGCTGGACGCCGTCGCCAGGTCCCGGCTGTCCAACCCGGTGTTCCTAGGCGGGGACAGCCATGCCTTCTTCACCACCGACCTGAAGGCGGACTTCGCCGACCCAGGCTCCGCCACAATCGCCACCGAGTTCGTCGGCACCTCCGTCACGTCCAACGGGCCTCGCTACGAAGTGTTCACGAAGGCGCTGCCGGAGAACCCGCACATCCGCTTTTTCGACAGCCGCCAGCGCGGCTACTTGTCCGTGGACCTGACGCCGGCGCGCATGGCTGTGCGGATGCAAGCCATCTCCGACCGCCGCGACCCGTACCCCACGCTGTCCACTCTTCGCAGTTGGGTGGTCGAGAATGGAAAGGCAGGCGCCGTGGAGGGGTAATCCGGCGGCAGCCATGCCTTGCCACCCCGCGACGCCCCGGCTCGCGGCGGAACGCCCCAGGTTCTGACACTTCCGCTGTCCACTTGCGCACCCTGCTTCGCCTTTCTGCGTTGCAGGCTTGTCTCATCCCAATTCAGGCCGGTGCGTGTGGTGAGGCCGTTTGCCCAGGGCTGTGAAAGAGAACTCAGCAGCATGTCAGACCTCAGCACACGCGACGACGCAGGGAGCAGGCCGGGGATCGTGCGCTGGGTCGGACTAGGCTCGCTGCTTGCAGTGCTGCTGCTCATCCTTGCCCTGCTGACCACGGCCTGGAACATCGCCGTAGGCGATCGCGCGGCCGCCGTGGTCACCCACGATAGGATGTTGCTGGATCGCGCCGAAGCGGTGCTCTTCGCCATGAAGGACCTAGAAACAGGCGGGCGTGGCTTCTTGCTGACGGGAGTGGACGAGTTCCTGGGCCACAGCGAAGACCCTGGCGGGGTTGTAGGGGCCAACCTGAAGTTGACCCGCTCTGGTGAAGCGTTTCATGCTTCTGCAGGAGGTCTCTTCCATGCCGATCATCCGTCCCCCGTATTTGCCGGAGTTCAGGCAGCAGGTCATTGACCTGGCCCGTGCCGGGCGCAATCCCGTCAGCCTGTGCAAGGAGTTCGAGCCAACCGCGGAGACGATCCGCAAGGGGATTGCTGCCGCTGGCCGCCAGGCGGGCGGCCGGAGAAACGGTGACACTCAGGCCGCGGCAGGTGACGGCTTGTCCGCGACCGAGCGCGACGAGGTGGCCCGGCTGCGGCGCGAGGTCAGGTAGTTGCGGGTGGAGCGCGACATCCTCTCTCGGGCGGCGGCCTGGTTCGCGCGCGAGACCGGGGCCGTGCCGTCCGGCTCTTCCGGTTCATGAGCGCGAACCAGGCCGCCGTCCCGGTTGCCCCCATGGCTCGCGCGCTCCGCTTGCGAGCGTGCCCGCGTGCTGGGCGTATCCGAGCCGGCTACTACGCCTGGCTCAAGCGCCCTGCGTCCGCCCACGCCCTGGCCGACGCGTCGCTGCTCAAGCGGGTCCGGATCATCCACGCCAGTTCGTGCGAGACATACGGGTCACCCCGCGTTCATGCCGGGCTGCGGGCAGGAGGGGAGAAGCATGGCCGCAAGCGCGTCGCGCGCCTGATGCGCGCCACGGGCCTCGTAGGCGCGAGCCGCCGTCGGGCTGGCGTGACCACCACGAAGCGGGACAAGGACGCCAGGCCGGCGCCGGACCTGGTTGACCGGAACTTCACGGCGGTAGCGCCAAACCAGTTGCGGGTGGCAGACATCGCGTTCGTGCCAACGGCAACGGGGTTCCTCTACCTCGCCGTCGTGCTGGACGCCTGGAGCCGCAAGGTCGTCGGCTGGTCCATGGCCAACCACCTGCGCGCCGGGCTGGTGCTGGACGCGATGGAGATGGCCATCGGCCAGCGCCGGCCGGGCGACGTGATCCAGCACTCCGACCAAGGCAGCCAAGGTGCATTCAAGTGATCGTCGCAACACCCTGATGCAGGAGATTGCGATGATCGATCTAAAGCGGCGTGCAGCCGTCCACGGGATCGGTCGGCGACGCTTATGACTGTGAGTATATTGCTGCTGCCCGTGGGGTCTGACCCCAGCTTACGACTGACTTCGTGTCCTCGCGTTGATCTGTCGATCCCGCGGGCAGCGCCCGCCGAGTGCCGCGGTGTGACCTGATAGGAGCTTGATGGCGACGT
>DASWOJ010000056.1:0-3849 GCA_036398775.1 Acetobacteraceae bacterium | reverse complement strand
GCGCATGACCTCCATCGTGGACGCGGCGGCCGACCAGGACGACGAGAGCCTGATCGAGCCGGGGCAGATGGTCGTGACCATCACCCGCGACGGCTTCATCAAGCGGACGGCGCTCGACATCTTCCGCCAGCAGAACCGCGGCGGGCGCGGACGCACCGGCGCCGGCACCCGCGGGGACGACGTGGTGACGCGCAGCTTCAATGCGCACACCCACCAGTGGGTGCTGTTCTTCAGCAGCGGCGGCAAGGCATTCCGCGAGAAGGTCTGGCGCCTGCCGGAGGCCAGCCCGACCGCAAAGGGCCGCGCCCTGGTGAACCTGCTGCCGGAGCTGGGTGGCGACACCATCACGACGGTGCTGCCGTTGCCGCAGGACGAAACGCTGTGGGAGAACCTGCACCTCGTCTTCGCCACCGCGTCAGGCGGCGTGCGGCGCAACCGGCTGAGCGACTTCCGCAACGTCCGCTCCTCCGGCCTGATCGCGATGAAGCTGGACGAGGGCGACCACCTGATCGGCGTGGCGACCTGCCGCGACGGCGACGACGTGTTCCTGGCGACCAAGCTGGGCCGCTGCATCCGGTTCCAGATCGGCGACGACACCTTGCGCGTGTTCTCCGGACGCGACAGCAGCGGCGTGCGCGGCATCCGCCTGGCGGAGGGCGACGAGGTCATCAGCCTGTCCGTGCTGCGCCACGTGGACGCCGGGCCGGACGAGCGCACGGCCTACCTGAAGGTCGCCGCCGCCCGGCGCCGCAACGGCGACGAGGAGGAGGCCGCCGCGGCGGACGTGGATGAGGCCGACGAGGGCGTAGGCGAGGCAACCCTGTCCGCCGACCGCGTGGCGGCGCTGGAGGAGGCCGAGGAAATCGTGCTGACGGTGACGGATACCGGGTTCGGCAAGCGGTCCTCGGCCTATTACTACCGGACCGCGGGCCGGGGCGGGCAGGGGATCGCCAACATCAACTTGTCGGCCCGCAACGGCGCCGCCGTGGTCGCCAGCTTCCCGGTACGGCCCGGCGACGGCGTGATGCTGGTGACGGACGAGGGCCGGCTGATCCGCGTCCCCTCCGACCAGGTCCGCATCACCGGGCGCACCAGCATGGGCGTGACCCTGTTCCGCCTGGGCGACACGGAGAAGGTGACGGCCGTATTCCCCATCGTGGAGACGCCCGACATCAGCGGTTCCGATACTAATGGCCCCGATACCAACGGCCCCGATACCAACGGCGCCGATGCAGGTATGGCAGACGTGAACGAAACCGGGATGGGCGACGCCGGCCCGGCAGCGCCGGATGCCTGACGCCGTCCGCCACGTTGGCATCTATCCCGGCACCTTCGATCCCATCCACAACGGCCACGTGGACATCATCGGCCGCGCCGCCCGCGTGCTGCATAAGCTCGTGGTGGGCGTGGCCGAGAATGCCGGCAAGGGGCCGCTGTTCCCGTTGGCGGAGCGGGAGGAGTTGGTCCGCGCCGAAACCGACGCCATTGCCGCCCGCACTGGCACGGAGATCATCGTCCGCCCATTCACCGGGCTGCTGATAGACTTCGCGCGCGAGGAACGCGCCGGGATCATCATACGCGGGCTGCGCGCCGTGTCCGACTTCGACTACGAGTTCCAGATGGCTGGCATGAACTACCGCCTAGCCCCCGAGGTCGAGACGCTGTTCCTGATGGCGACCGAGCGGCACCAGTTCATCGGCTCCCGCTTCGTCAAGGAGATCGCGCGGCTGGGCGGCGACGTGTCCAGCTTCGTTCCCGCGCTTACCCTGGAACGCACGCTGGCCCGCGTTCGTTAACCCCCAGCAGCCACACACGGAGGAACGCCGATGCGACGCCGCATGCTGCTCGCAGCCCCGCTTGCCACAGCCCTGATTGGAAACCTGATGTCAGAAGCCGAAGCCCAGGAACCCCTGGACCCCGAGAACACGCTGTATATGGACCTGAAGGACGGCCGCGTCGTCATCCGCCTGCGCCCGGATTTGGCGCCCAAGCATGTCGAGCGGGTCAAGGCCCTAGCCCGGCGCCATTTCTACGACGGCACGCCGTTCCACCGGGTGATCGAGGGCTTCATGGCCCAGGGCGGCGATCCCACCGGCACCGGCACCGGCGGTAGCGACATGGGCACCCTGCCGGCGGAGTTCACCCGGAACGCGCACTTCCTCCGGGGAACCGTCGGCGCGGCACGGACTGGCGATCCGAACAGCGCCAACAGCCAGTTCTACATCTGCTTCGCTCCAGCGCCCAACCTGGATGGCCAATACACCATCTGGGGTCAGGTCGTGTCGGGCATGGAGTTCGTGGACAAGATCAAGCGCGGCAGCGGCAGCAGCGGCAGCGTCTCCAGCCCGGACAAGATCGTGCGGGTGCAGGTGGCGGCGGACGCCAAGGGGTAATATATGGTGCCGCGGCGGGCCCTTGTGCCCGCCGCGGCGTCTCATGTGGGCCTCTAGCTCAGTTGGTAGAGCACGGGACTTTTAATCTTGTGGTCGTGGGTTCGAGTCCCACGGGGCCCACCACATTCCAATGGCGGGATTTGTCAGCCAATCGTGCGATACAGTCCTGAGATGCTGTCAGACCGGATGCCGTTGCTGGATTTCAGTCCGCCGCAGCCTGTCCGTGATCATATGACTGCCGTCCTGTCCGCGTCCGCCAGCCGATAGGTGCCGGCAGGGCAATGGCTGCGTCTGCACGCCGGATGATCCAGTCGGCAATGGCAGGTGGAATGCCATGTGCCGACGTGCCGTTGGTCCACCGCACGACGATGTCACGCCCGCACCCAAGCTGGTCCGCCAAAGACGCGGCGGTCCAGCCCAGCAAAGCCATGCAATCTTTGATCTGCACCGGACTCATTAACGTACGATAGCAGCAGGATGGGGCAGTTTTCTACCATAGAGTCTTCAGTGTCGCATGGCGCAATGAAGTTTATCCACAGGCTCCAATCAGTGTGCAACGATTCCCGGGTCCAGCCTGCATCACGGTAGGGCGGAACCACACTCTCTTGATGCTGCCGCGCTGACGGACCTCGCGGTTTCCGCGGTTTTCCCACCCCGGCGCATCGGGCCGGCACTGGGGCCATGCCGTGCTTCGCCGCACGCATGACTGCTGCCACAGGCTGTTGAGATTGCCGTCGAACCTACATGCAGGATGGCACGTTCGCGCAACAGGTTGCCGATGGTCCTTCCACCCGCGCGGACCCTGCAAAGCCGCCGCTGGCCGGTGGCTTTTATGGCGCTATGCGGGCTAGTCGCCGCTGCCTGCGGCGGGCTTTGGGCGGCTCGACATTCGGGACCGGCTATCACGAGGCGTGGGGGCATGATGACGGGCGACCATGCCCTGGTGCTGCCGGTGATGCTGACGGCGCTGATCGGCTTCGCCTTGTCACGCCTGGTCTGGTGGAAAGGCATCTATCATACCCTTGTCCGCAATCACATCGCCGCCGCTACGCCGCCTCCCCGCTAAGCCGCCTCATTGAACGTGTCGGCGTAGCCGAACAGCCCCGTCGAGCCGCCAGTGTGCAGGAACACCACGTTCTGCCCCTTGGTGAACACCCCGCGGCGGATCAGGTCCACCAGTCCCGCCATCCCCTTCCCGGAGTAAACCGGGTCCAGGAAGATGCCTTCCAGCCGGGCCAGCATCCGCACCGCCTCGATCATGCCTGGCGTCGGGATGCCGTAGCCCCCGCCGACATAGTCGCAGTTCGCCTCCACTGCCGCCGCCGGCACCGGGCGGTCCACGCCCATGTGCATGGCCGTTGCCTGGGCCAGCCGCAGCACGTTGGCCTCCTGACGGTCCTTCGGCGCACGCACCCCGATGCCCAGCACGCGGACCGGGCTGCTCATGGCGTGCAGC
>DASWOJ010000055.1:0-2228 GCA_036398775.1 Acetobacteraceae bacterium | reverse complement strand
TCGTATATCGAGGGCTTCTACAACCGCCAGCGCCTCCACTCGGCCCTGGACTACCGCACGCCCGACCAGGCAGAACGGCAAGCGGCACGCGTAGCGTAACCCGTCCACCAAAGCGACGGAGGTTCACAGGCGACCGAGGTGGACGTCGCCGTCCATGCGCTCAACCGCATGACGGAGCTTGGACGCCCGATCTCCGTCCGCATCGCCTGAACCACAGCAGAGACCGAGATAGCTGCGTCCGCAACATAGGTCCATGCAACACGGCTGACATGGTTGCCGCGGAACAGGCGGTGCATCGGATGCTTGGCAGCCATCGCGTGCGGAAGCGCCGCGAGCTGTTCCGGGTGGATGCCATGACAGCGCGGGGAGTTGCCGAAGCTGTCGCCGGCTCCCTTCCCGTCTCCGGCACGCCGCCGGCACACCTGGCACGCTCCGTGCCGGCTCGGCCCGTGGTAGCTTGGCGGCCCCGCCCGCGCCCGTCCCGGCCTGGTACCTGGCACCATGGCCGGCGCCACGTCCCGGTGCCGGTCCGCGTCGCGGCCGGCATCGCGGCGCTCGTCTCCTGGTTCACGCTGGTCCAGCCGCACCTGGGACGCGGTTGGCTGTTTTGAGCATGGGTCAATGGACGAAATAAGGAAGGCGCGCGCCAAGGTGCGCAAACGCGAGCGTCCTATCTGAAGCCGCGTAGAAACGGTCGTGCCATTGCGCCGCGCCGCGCCGCAAGTCGGCCCCGAGAAGGGCAGGCGACAGCGAGCTGGAGACGTTGCTGACCGCCGCACGCCAAGTGTCCGATGCTGTTTCCCAAAAGCCACACCGTCACGTTGAGCAGCTCAGGTTCTACTTTCCCTCTCCCGCTTTGGCTAAGCATAACCTAGAACATCAACCTATGGTTGAACCTTGGTGGTCGACTTCTGATGATTGACCTCTGCTGCCTGTCTCCAGTTGCGCCTGCTCCTGTGAAGGTTGTTCCTTCCGACACGACCGCACCCGCACGCTTGCTGCTTATCGAAGCCGATGAACCGGTCGCCACGGCCTTGTCGCGTGGGCTGGAGCGACACGGGTGGACAGTCCAACGCGCTTTCACCGCCAAAGCCGGCCTGCAGCTCCAGACGGATTGGATGCCAGATGTCGTGCTGCTGGCCTTGGACCTGCCCGACATGACTGCCGGCCGGCTAGTCGCGCGTCTGGCCGAACAAAGCGGGTGCGCCATCCTTGTGCTATCCGGGCAGGAGGACGACGACCTCAGGCGCTTGGTCCTGGAGCGCGGGGCGCACGACCTCATGAGCAAGCCCATGCGCGCCAAGGAGCTTTCCGAGCGCATACGGCTGGCTCAGCATCGCCTGGGCCGGCCAGCACTGGCCCCAGCGCGGCATGGCAACGCGTTAGGCCAGGAGACTCTGTACCGCGTTCAGTAGGGAAGCGCGTCGGAAAGGTTTATGCAGCACCGCCTCGCGCGGCCCGAGGCCGCCGATGTCAAGCCGACCCTCGTTGTAGCCTGACACGAACAGCACCGGGCGGCCAGGCACTGTCTCGCGCCAACATGAGGCAAGAGCCACGCCGTCGCAGGAACCGGGCATGCGGACGTCGGTGACGAGCATGTCGAAGGCAGCAGCCTCCTCAATAAGTGCCGTCGCAGCGTCGCCAGACACGGCCTCCGTCACGTCGTGCCCAGCTTGGGCCAGCACGCGACGCATCGAGGCACGTACGATGTGGTCATCGTCAACCAGCAAAATGCAAGCAGGTTCATAAACCAAAGCAAGACTGTTCATCCATACTCTCAACAAAGCCTAAGGGCACATACAGCGGAAATGGTCGCAGGGCTAGCAGGAACAGCGCGCAGCGTTCACCTCAACTTGCTGTGCAACAAACATTAATTTTCTCTATGAAATGTTGCTGTCACTTCATCTAGAGCGTTGTCAGTCGAGTGCAGGTTTCTATTTGGCCCGTCCCCAACAGCCTTTGATATCCTTAAGGCCAACCAGACGGACACACTCAGCCAGGACCGCTATCGCGCCGCCCTGGCAGGCATGAAAAACCTGCTCAGAATGCTCGCTGTTTCATAACATTGTGAACCGGCTCGCAACCGTGGCTCATCCGCAGCCTCGGTGCAGATCGTTATCATGCGGCACGGATCAGTCGCGCCCTGAGCAGGTCGAGCTTTGCTCGCCCATAGCTCTGGCGTTTGACCAGCTTGAGATTGGTGATCTGTCCCTCGACTTGGCCGCTGC
>DASWOJ010000054.1:0-14645 GCA_036398775.1 Acetobacteraceae bacterium | reverse complement strand
CATACAGCCAGGCCGCCTTGCGCCGCTTCAGGTCGGTGTAGTTCATCAGCGTCCACGACCCGACATCCTGGTAGCCGTTCTGCATCCCCGGCTTCCAATAGGGTCCGTGCGGGCTGGGGGCCATGCGCCACTTCGGCGTGCCGTCCGCGTTCATCACGGGCAGGCCCGGCTTGGTCAGCGCCTTGGTGAACGCCGAGTACCAGAAGATCTGCTGCGCGATGGTGCCGTTGCCGGGGATCGGCCCGGCTTCGGTGAACGTCATGCCGGCGGCCTCGGGCGGGGCATACTTCTTCAGCCACTCGACGTATTTCTCGGTGGCGTAAACGGCGGCGGCGCTGTTGACTGCGCCGCCGCGGGAAACGCTGGCGCCGACGGGGTGGCAGTCCTCGACCCGGATGCCCCATTCGTCCACCGGCAGGCCGTTGGGCAGGCCCACATCCGCCGCGCCGGCCATGCTCAGCCAGGCGTCGGTGAAGCGCCAGCCGAGCGAGGGGTCCTTCTTGCCGTAGTCCATGTGGCCATAGACGCGGACGCCGTCTATTTCCTTCACGTCGTTGGTGAAGAACTCGGCGATGTCCTCATAGGCGGACCAGTTCACCGGCACGCCCAGCTCGTAGTTATACTTCTTGCTGAAGCGGTCCTTCAGGTCGGGGCGGGCGAACCAGTCGGCGCGGAACCAGTACAGGTTGGCGAACTGCTGGTCCGGCAGCTGATACATCTTGCCGTCTGGCGCCGTGGTGAAGGACTTGCCGATGAAGTCGTCCACGTCCAGCGTCGGCAAGGTGACGTCCTTGCCCTCGCCCTTCATGAAGTCGGACAGCACCGTCGTCACGCCGTAGCGGAAGTGGGTGCCGATGTGGTCGCTGTCGTTGTCGTACATGTCATAGACGGCGCGGCCCGACTGCATCTCGGTCTGCAGCTTCTCGACCAGGTCGCCCTCGTTGATGTAGTCGCTGGTGACCTTGATGCCGGTGATCTCGCTGAACGCTTTTGCGAGCACCTGGCTTTCATAGACGTGGGTATCCAGGATCTCGGTCACGACATGGATCTCCATGCCCTGGAAGGGCTTGGCCGCGTCAATGAACCACTGCATCTCCTTCATCTGGTCGGCCTTCGACAAGGTCGAGGGCTGGAATTCGCTGTCTATCCACTTCTGCGCCACCGCGGTCTGGGTTGGCGTAGATTGGGCCGACGCCGGGGTGACCAGCCCGGATGTGGCCGTTGCGGCAACGGCGGCGCTGCCCATCAAGGCCTGCCGTCGTGAAAGCTCGAAGTTGCTCATGGGCGTTCCCTCCTTGTTATCGGTCCCTCGCAAGCGGACGACCCGGCAGGACCTGCGCCGGGCCGCAAACGGCGGCGCCTAGCCGTAACGCCCGATCAGCAGCAGCAGCACGCCGCTCAGCCCCAGCGCCCAGTACTGGTCCAGCTCGGTAAAGCCGATCCAGGCGAGGTTGAGGAAGGCCGCCGCCAGCAGGCCGATGAACAGCCGGTCGCCGCGGGTGGTGCGCAGCGGCAGCAGGCCGCGCCGGGGCACGCAGGGCGCTAGGGCCTCCCATACGGTCATGCCCGTCAGCATCAGGGCGATGCAGGCGAAGAAGATGCCGGTCAGCCCGGTCCAGGCCATCCACTTCACGTCGCGGTCCCCTTCATCGCAGCGTCCCGGCTCATGACCGTCCCTGGGTGCCGCGCCATCAAACCCGCCCCAGGGCGAAGCCCTTGGCGATGTAGTTGCGGATGAACCAGATCACGACTGCGCCTGGAACGATCGTCAACACTCCTGCGGCGGCGAGCAAGCCGAAATCGAGGCCGGTGGCGCTGACGGTGCGGGTCATGGCGGCGACGATGGGCTTGGCGTCGGTGGAGGTCAGGGTGCGGGCCAGCAGCAGCTCGACCCAACTGAACATGAAGCAGAAGAACGCCGTCACCCCGACGCCGGCGCGGATCAGCGGCAGGAAGATGAACACGAAGAAGCGGGGGAAGCTGTAGCCGTCCAGCGCCGCGGTCTCGTCGATCTCGCGGGGGACGCCGGACATGAAGCCTTCGAGTATCCAGACCGCGAGCGGGACGTTGAACAGGCAGTGCGCCAGCGCCACCGCCCAGGGGGTGTCGAACAGGCCGATGGAGGAATAAAGCTGGTAGAACGGCAGCAGGAACACCGCCGGCGGCGACATGCGGTTGGTCAGCAGCCAGAAGAAGAACTGCTTGTCGCCTAGGAAGCGGTAGCGGGAGAAGGCATAGGCGGCCGGCAGGGCTACGCCGACGGAGACGACGACGTTGATCGTCACGAACTCCAGCGAGTTGAGATAGCTGAGATACCAGGTGGGGTCGCCGAAGATGCGGGCGAAGTTGGCTAGGGTGGGGTGGCTCGGTATCAGCTCGAAGTTGGAGAGGATGTCGGGGGTCAGGCGGATGCTCATGTTGATGAGCCAGTAGATCGGCAGCATCAGCAGGATGAAGTAGAGGACGACCAGGGCGCGCTTCATGGAGGGGACTGGACTGGTGTGGAGGGGAGGCCGCCGCGAGCGGTGCATGGGGTAGGGCATTCCAAATGCCGCTCTGCTCTCTCTCCCTCCGGGAGAGGGTTGGGGTGAGGGGGTCTTGGGGCGCGGTCCCCGCCGAAGTGAGGCTGGGCGCCGTCAGCAGCGGCGGCGCCCCGCTCCGCAAGCAAGACCCCCTCACCCCGGCCCTCTCCCGGAGGGAGAGGGGGAAGGAAGGTCGCCGTCATGCTTCTGCGCGTCCGTCGGCGCTTAGGGCTGTGTAGAAAAGCCAGCTTACCAAGAGGATTACCAGGAAGTAGATGATCGAGAACGCTGCCGCTGGGCCTACGTCGAAGGAGCCGACCGCTAGCTTGGTCAGGAACTGACTAAGGAAGGTGGTGGCGTTGCCGGGGCCGCCGCCGGTCAGCACGAACGGCTCGGTATAGATGACGAAGCTGTCCATGAAGCGCAGCAGCAGCGCGATGGTCAGCACGCCGCGCAGCTTTGGCAGTTGGACGTAGCGGAACACTGCCCAGGTGCTGGCGCCGTCTATTTCGGCGGCCTGGTAGAAGGCTTCCGGGATCGAGCGCAGCCCGGCGTAGCACAGCAGCACCACCAGCGGCGTCCAGTGCCATACGTCCACCAGCAGCACCGTCGCCCAGGCGTCCCGGGGGTTCAGCGCATAGTTGTAGTCGAGGCCGAGATGGTGGATCGCCAGGCCGAGCAGCCCGATGTCGCCCCGGCAGAAGATCTGCCAGATCGTGCCGACCACGTTCCAGGGGATCAGCAACGGCAGACCCAGCAGCACCAGGGACGCCGACGCCGCGGCGCCGCGCTTGGGCATGATGAGCGCAAGGCCGAGGCCCAGCGGGATTTCGATCAGCAGCACGCAGGCGGAGAACACCACCTGGCGGATGAAGGCGTCGTGCAGGTCCGGGTTGTGCAGGGTGTCGCGGAACCACTCGTCGCCGACGAACACCCGGCGGTCCGGCCCCAGGATGTCCTGCACCGAGTAGTTCACCACCGTCATCAGCGGGATGATGGCGCTGAAGGCCACTACGACGATGACCGGGATCACCAAGAGCCAGGCGCGGTGGTTCGTCGGCTTCATTGCGGCACCAGCCTGCCGTCAGCATACAGCTTCACCCGGTCCTGCGGCAGCCAGACTTGCAGGTCCCGGCCGGTGGGGATCGCCAGGTCGGGGGGCGCCTTCACGACGAAGCGGTCGCCGCCCAGCCGGCCGTTGATGACCTGGTGGCTGCCGAGCGGCTCGATGCTGTCCACGGCGATGCTTACGGCGGCGGCTCCGCCGGGGTCGGTCAGGGCTACGAACTCGGGACGGATGCCCAGGGTTAAGGCGCCGGGGACCTGGCGTCCGCCCAGGCTCAAGGGGACCCACTGGCCGCCGACCGCCGCCATGCCGCCGTCCAGCACGCAGGGCAGCAGGTTCATGCCGGGGCTGCCGATGAAGTGGGCGACGAAGACGTGGTCCGGCTCCTCGAACAGCTCCTGCGGGCTGCCCTGCTGCAGCACCGCGCCAAGCTCCATCACCAGCACGTGGTCGGCGAAGGTCAGCGCCTCGGTCTGGTCGTGGGTGACATAGATCAGGGTGACGTTCAGCTCGCGCTGGATGCGCTTGAGCTGGCGGCGGAGCTGCCACTTCAGCGCGGGGTCGATCACCGTCAGCGGCTCGTCGAACAGGATCGCCGCCACGTCCTCCCGCACGAGGCCGCGGCCCATGGAGATGCGCTGCTTGGCATCCGCCGTCAGCCCGACCGCGCGGCGGCCGAGGTCGGCGGTGAGGTCCAGGATGGCGGCGATTTGCTCGACGCGCGGGGCGATGCGGCTGGCCGCCACGCCGCGGTTCCGCAGCGGGAAGGCCAGGTTGTCGAACACCGTCATGGTGTCGTAGATCACCGGGAACTGGAACACCTGGGCGATGTTGCGCGCCCGCGGCGGCAGCGCCGTCACGTCGCGGTCGTCGAACAGCAGCCGGCCCTGCGACGGCGTCAGCAGGCCGGACAGGATGCTGAGCAAGGTCGTCTTGCCCGAGCCGGACGGCCCCAGCAGGGCGTAGGCGCCACCGTCCTCCCAGGTCAGGTTCAGCGGCTGCAGCGCGTAGTCCGACGGCTTCGACGGGTTGGGACGGTAGCTGTGGGCGACGTCAAGCAGTTTGATGCGCGCCATGCCTTGCCCCCTCGACCGGATGCTGGGTGAAATCCGGGGCGGCGGCCAGCCGGCCCGCGGCGTCGAAGGCGTAGAGCCGCGCCGGGTCGAACCGGAACACCAGCGGCGTGCCGGGCGGTGGGTTGTGCACGCCGGTCATCTGCATCATCAGCGACAGCCCGCCCGCCGCGCCGTGCAGCAGGGTTTCGGAGCCATTGATCTCCGCCAGTTCCAGCACCACCGGCACCTCGGCGCTGCCGGCGTCCAGCGCGATGTGGCTGGCGTGCAGGCCGAAGGTGTAGCGGCCCGGTGGCAGCGGCGCCGGGGCGGCCAGGGTGGGGCCGTGGTCAATCCGCACCGTGGCGCCGCTGACGGCGCCGGGCATGAAATTCATCGGCGGGTCGCTGATGAGCTCGGCCGCTTCCAGAGTGGCCGGGGTGCGGTAAACGTCGAGCGTGCCGCCGGCCTGCACCAGCCGGCCCTCCTTCAGGATGCAGGTGCGCCCGCCGAGCAGCAGCGCCTCGTGCGGGTCGGTCGTCGCATAGACCACGGCGCGGGCGCCGGAGGTGAATAGCGCCTTCATCTCGGCGCGCAAGTCCTCGCGCAGCTTGTAGTCGAGGTTCACCAGAGGCTCGTCCAGCAACAGCAGGCGGCTGTCCTTGACCAGGGCACGGCCCAGCGCGGTCCGCTGCTGCTGACCGCCGGACAGTTCCGCGGGCAGGCGGTCCAGCAGCGCCGACAGGCCGAGCCGCCCGGCCACGTCGCGCACCCGCCCATCCAACTGCGCCCGGTCCATCCTGCGGGCCAGGCGCAGGGGGGAGGCGATGTTCTGATAGACGGTGAAGTTCGGGTAGTTGATGAACTGCTGATAGACCATCGCGACGCTGCGCTTGCGCACGTCGAGGCCGGTGATGTCGCGGCCGTCCTCCAGCAGACGGCCGGAGGTGGGGCGGTCCAAGCCGGCCAGGACGCGCATCAGGGTGGTCTTGCCGGCGCGGACGGGGCCTAGCAAGACGGTCAGCGAGCCGTCCTCGAAGGTTAGGTCCATCGGGTGCAGGTGGGTTTCGGCGCCGACGGTGCGGGCGACCTGGTGCAGGGCTATGGCCATTAGGGGGCGCCCTGCGGGGGGATGGAGGGCGCCTGCTCCCTCTCCCTCCGGGAGAGGGTTGGGGTGAGGGGGTCCCTAAGACCGCACCCTGCCCATGCGGGACGGCCGGCTTGCGGCGCCGGCCGTGCTCTGCTCCGCAGCCAAGACCCCCTCACCCCGGCCCTCTCCCGGAAGGAGAGGGGGAAGGAAGCAGCTTTGCTCACGCGGCTTGGACCGAGCGTTGCAGGGCTGCGTCCAGGGCGGCGGCGGCGCCGGGCGGGACGTGCAGGCCGAGCTTGGAGCGGCGCCATAGGATGTCGTCCGCGGTTTGCGCCCACTCGCGCGCCACCAGGTAGTCCACCTCGCACTGGTGCAGCCCGGCGCCGTAATCGCGGCCCATCGCCTCCATGCTGCTTGCCCCGCCCAGCACGGCCTCCGCGTTGGTGCCGTAGGCGCGTGCCAGCCGGAAGGCCAGCGGCGGGGGCAGGAAGGGGTGGGCGGCGGCGAAGGCGGCCTCGAAGCGGGGGAAGTCGGCGCCGGGCATGTCGCCGCCGGGCAACGGTGCGGTCGCGGTCCAGGCGGGGCCGCACGGCAGGACGGCGGCCAGCTTCTCCATCGCGTGCTCGGCCAGGCGGCGGTAGGTGGTGATTTTGCCGCCGAACACCGACAGCACGGCGCCGCCGCCTGCAGGCGCCTCCATGTCCAGCACGTAGTCGCGGGTCACGGCGGAGGCGTTGGCGGCGGCGTCGTCATACAGCGGGCGCACGCCGGAGTAGGAGCGCACCACGTCCGCCGGTCCTACCTGGTGCTTGAAGTAGCGGTTGACGATGGCGCAGAGGTAGTCGGTTTCCGCCGGGCTGATGGCGACGTGCCCGGGATCGCCCTCGAACGGGATGTCGGTGGTGCCGACCAGGGAATACTCGCCCTCATAAGGGATGACGAAGACGATGCGGCGGTCGGTATTTTGCAGGATGTAGGCCCAGGCGCCGTCATATAGGCGCGGCACGATGATGTGGCTGCCCTTGATGAGCCGGGCCTGCTTGGCGTCATTCTGGCCCAAGGCCCGGCGCAGCACGTCGCCAACCCAGGGGCCGGCGGCGTTCACCACGGCACGGGCGCGCACGGACCGCGGGATGCCGTCGGGGCCCAGCAGGTCGCAGCGCCATACCCCATCCTCGCGCGCCGCCGCGGTCAGCCGGGTGTGGGTGCAGATCTGCGCGCCTCGGTCGGCGGCGTCGCGGGCATTCAGCACGACCAGGCGGGAGTCCTCCACCCAGCAATCGGCGTAGATGAAGCCGCGGTCGAAGCCCGGCTGCAAGGGGGCGCCGACGGGATCACGGCCCAGCCGCACCGAGCGCGTCGGCGGCAGGCGGCGGCGGCGGGCCAGGTGGTCGTACATGAACAGGCCGAGCCGGACGAGCCAGGCCGGACGCAAGCCACCCTGGTGCGGCAGCACGAAGTCCAGCGGCCAAATGATGTGCGGCGCCAGCACCAGCAGCCGCTCCCGCTCCTGCAACGCTTCGCGCACCAGGCGGAACTCATAGTATTCGAGGTAGCGCAGCCCGCCGTGGATAAGCTTGCTGGATGCGGAGGACGTGGCGCCGGCCAGGTCCCCCTGCTCGCACAGCATCACCTGCAGCCCGCGCCCGGACGCGTCCCGGGCGATGCCGCAACCGTTGACGCCGCCGCCGATGACGAGGAGATCCACGACTGCGTCCGACAAGCCACCCTCCACGGCCTCTCTGGCTGGAGGCGCTGGCATGAAAGGTATGGGGTGCGCCGGATGTTCGCAATCGAAAAAGCGGTGGTCGTTCGCGCAGCCGCGCAACCGCGCCCAAGCCGGCCCGCGACGACGGCAGCACGGGTAGGGAGCAGCCGGGTCGGCCGGACGGTGGGAGCCGCTACGTCAGTGCGGCCTGCAACGCCGCCAGGCACCGCGCTGTGTCCGCCTCATTGGCCCATACGTGCGGGCTGAGGCGCAGGCCGCCCAGCCGCTCGCTGGCGAAGACCCCTTCGGCACGCAAACGCCCGATCAGGCCGTCTGGCAAGCCTCCCGGCAGGCGGAGGCCGAGGATGTGCGGGGACCGCAGCCTGCGTTGCGCCACCGGCAGTCCCAGGGCTGCGGCGCCGTCCGCCAGCAGGTCGGTCAGTCCCCGCAAGCGCGCCGCCACGGCCTCTACGCCCCAGCCGGCGACCAGCTCCATGCCGGTTGCGGCCATGGGCAGCGCCACCGGGTCGTTGAGTTCGCCCTTGTCATAGCGCCGCGCACCCGTGGCAGGCGGCAGGTTGCCGGTGTTCTCCTCCAGCGGCAGGCCGCCCTGCCGGTGCGGGGCGGCGTACAGGAATGCGACGCTGTAGGGACCCAGCGCCCACTTATAGGTCGGGAACGCCAGGAAGTCGGGCTGCAGCCGGGCGACGTCCACCGGCACCGCGCCGGCCGCCTGGGTGGCGTCCACGACCAGTGCGGCCCCGGCGGCATGGACGGCAGGCGCGAGGCGATCCAGGTCGATCACCGCGCCGTCGGACCAGTGCAGCGGCGTCAGCGTGGCGACCGCGAGGGGCGGGGCGCCCGGGCGGGCAATCGCTTCCTGCAACGCCGCTGTCCAGTCGCCGTCGCCCGGGCGCGGCACGGCTTCGACGAGGAGGCCGCGCTCGGCAGCCAGGCGGTCCCAGGCATGGCACAGGGATGGGAATTCGTCGGCGACCCGCAGGATGCGGCCGCCAGGTGTAGTTGGCAGGTTCCGCGCCGCGGTGGCGATGCCGTGGCTGACGGAGCCGACGATGGCCATGTCGTCCGCCGTGGCGCCGACCAGCCGGGCGGCCGCGGCGCGGGCACGCTCGGCCCACACGGCGTCGGCATCGCGGGAGTGCGCCCAGGGACGTGCCTTCGACAGGATGCCGGCTTCACCCGCCGCGCGCACGGGATGGGGCAACGGCGCCCATGCCGCCGCATCCAGGTAGCTGACATGGCCGGGCAGATCGAACAGGTGGCGTTGGCAGGCGAGTGCGGCGGTGTGCATGGCGGCTACGCTACGGCGGATCATGCCATGCGGAAACCTTGCCCGTGGCAGACCTGATGGAACCTGTCCGCCGTTGCCACGTAGATGGCCCTGCTACGGAGGCCGCCTCGCATGTCGAACACCAATGTCCGGTCCATTGCACCGGCAGGGCCGCTGCTTAAGGCTGCATCTCCAGGAACCTCTCCAGTCCTCCTGTATCGGCGCATACGGAGCGAGACGGAGGGCATCGCCGCGCCCCTGTCCGCCGAGGACCAGACTATCCAGTCCATGCCCGACGCCAGCCCGGCAAAGTGGCACCGTGCGCATACGACCTGGTTCTTCGAGACTTTCCTGCTGAAGCCGCATATGCCGGGCTACCGGGAGTTCGATCCGGCCTTCAACTACGTCTTCAACTCCTACTACGAGGCGGTCGGTCCCCGGCATCCTAGGCCATCCCGCGGCACCCTCAGCCGGCCCGGCGTCGCCGCCATCGCCAGCTACCGCGGCCATGTGGATGATGCCATGCATCGCCTGCTTGGCGATTGCAGTGACGAGGTTGCCGATCTCGCTGTCATGGGCCTGCATCACGAGCAGCAGCACCAGGAACTGCTGCTGACTGACATAAAGCACGCCTTCGGCGGCTCGCCGATCCACCCGGTCTATACCCCGGCGCCAGCCCGGCCTCCGGTGCGTGACATGCCGCCGGCGGCGATGTGGCGCATTTCCGGCGGCATCCATGAGATCGGCCACTCTCAGGGCACGGGCTTTGCGTTCGACAACGAGGGGCCGGCTCATCCGGCGCTGCTGCGCGACTGCGCCCTTGCCGACCGGCCCGTCAGCAACGGCGAGTTCAAGGCATTCATGCGCGACGGGGGATACCAGCGCGCCAACTTGTGGCTGTCCGAGGGCTGGACCCTGGCCCAATCCGCCGGATGGGACGCACCCGCGTATTGGCAGCCTGGCGCTGACGGCTGGGAGACCTATACGCTGCACGGCCTGCAACCCGTCCGTGACGACGAGCCTGTGTGCCATGTCAGCTTCTTTGAGGCCGCCGCCTATGCCGAGTGGGCCGGACGCCGGCTGCCGACCGAGTTCGAATGGGAGGTCGCTGCCCGGTTGCACGGGGAGGAGGACGCCAGGCGGCCGGGCCTGCAGCCCCATCCGCAGCCGCTCCGTCCCGGCGTTGCGCAGGATGTCTGGGAATGGACCGCTAGCCCCTACTCGCCTTATCCGGCCTACCGTCCCGAAGCCGGCGCGCTCGGCGAGTACAACGGCAAGTTCATGGTCAACCAGATGGTCCTGCGCGGGCGGTCCTGCGCCACGGCGGCTGGGCATGACCGCCTGACCTACCGGAACTTCTTCCCGCCCCATGCGCGTTGGCAGTTCTCCGGGTTCCGGCTGGCGGAGGATCTATGAGCCACGCTTACGCGCTGGAGGCCTTATACGACCTGGAACCCACCATCACGGAGTTCCGGGCTGCCGTCGTGCGGGGCCTCGGCAGCAATCCCAAGACGCTGCCCTGCAAGTTTTTCTATGACGCGGAAGGCTCGGGCCTGTTCGACCGGATTTGCGAGTTGCCGGAGTATTACCCGACCCGAACCGAATGCGCCTTGCTGCAAGCCCGCGCGCCCGAAATCGCCGCCCTCGTTGGTCCTCATGCCGGCTTGGTCGAATTCGGCTCCGGCGCAGGGATCAAGGTCCGCTTGCTGCTTGCGGCGTTGCGCTACCCATCGGCCTATGTTCCGGTGGATATTTCCCGCGGGCACCTCTTGAGCACGGCGGCCAGCTTGGCGGCGGATTTTCCCGGCCTACGGATTGCGCCGGTATGCGCCGACTACACCAACCGCTTCGCCCTGCCCCGACTGTCCGGCAATCAGCCGCGCCGCCTCGCCGGGTTTTTCCCAGGCTCCACTATCGGCAACTTCACCCCGTCTGAGGCGTCCGGCTTCCTCCGGCGCACGGGTCAACTGTTGGGACGCGGCTCGATGATGATCGTCGGGGTTGACCTAGTTAAGGATGCTGCGGTGCTTGAGGCCGCCTATGACGACGCCGCCGGCGTCACTGCTGCGTTCAACCTCAACCTTCTGGCGCGCATCAACCGCGAACTCGACGGGCAATTCGACCTGTCGGCGTTCACGCACGAGGCCCGCTGGAATGCGGGAGACAGCCGTGTGGAGATGCACCTCGTCAGCCGCACGGCACAGTCAGTCCGGATCGGCGGCGACCGGATTGATTTCGCGCCGGGTGAGTCGGTCCATACCGAGAATTCCTATAAATACAGCCTGGATGGGTTCGCGGAGCTTGCCCGCTCGGCCGGGTATGACCCGGTCGCCAGTTGGACGGACCCGGACAACCTATTCAGCGTCCATGCCCTCAAGGTGACGCCTTGATCCTTTGAGGTCGCCCATCGGGCGAAGCGTCTCCGTCCCCATCCAGCGCCAGGCAAAGTTCCACCCCGGCCTCCCGCATGAACTCGACCACCGGACCCGGCGGCGGCGCGTCGGTGAACAGCACGGCCACCCCGGCCAGCGTGCCGGCCTGCACCATCGCCGGACGGCCGAACTTGGTGTGGTCGGCGACGAGGAACACCTGGCGGGCGTTGCGTCGGATCGCCTGGGTGATACGCACCTCCCGGTAGTCATAGTCGAGCAGCGTGCCGTCCAGGTCTATGCCGCTGATGCCGATAATGCCGAAATCCACCCGGAACTGGTTGATGAGGTCCAGCGTCGCCTCCCCCACCAGGCCACCGTCATGGTTGCGGACCAGGCCGCCGGCGATGATGACCTCGCACTCGCCGGAGGGGATCAGCAGGTTGGCGACGTTCAGGTTGTTGGTGACGACGCGCAAGTTGCGGCGGCCGCGGAGCGCGCGGGCGACCTCCTCGGTCGTGGTGCCGATGTTGATGAACAGGGATGCGCCGTCCGGGATGCGGGCGGCGGCGGCGCGGGCGATGCGCCGCTTGGCGTCGTGCTGCAGCACTTGCCGCGCAGAATAGCCGACGTTGCGCCCGCTGGACGGCACCCCGGCGCCGCCGTGGTGGCGGCTGAGGCGGCCATCGGCATACAGGCTGTTGACGTCGCGACGGATGGTCTGCGGCGTCACGCCGAAGCGGGTGGCGAGCACCTCCACGCTCATGAAGCCGGCGTGGGCCACCAGCTCGACGATGGCGTCGCGCCGCTGCAGCACGGTAGTGGAGTCGGTGGGGCGGGCGCTTGCGGTCACGGGCGGCTCGATGGTGAAGCTCGGGGGATGAAACTCAGGGGTGAAGCTGGGCCTTATGGGACCATGCCGGGGAATTGCGGAATGCGCCACGGCTTGCCAGTGTTGCGGCCGGGGGACGCAGGGATGGCCATCAAGCTGGAAATCGCGGTGCGTCAGGTGTTCCCGACGCTGGTGGCGGCGGTGGATACGCCGGACGCCGGGCCGCGCAACGCCGAGCTGCGGGAGCGCATCCTGGCCAGGCGCGCGGCGTCGCCCTCCCTACAGGCGTCGAACTCCGGCGGCTGGCACTCGGACCGGGAGATAGAGGAATGGGGCGGCCCGCGCGTCGCGGAGGTGCTGGCGATGGCCCGCTCCGTCGCCAACGAGCTGACCCGGCACCGCAGCGGCCGCCCGGTCGCGCCCGCCTGGACCGTCAGCGCCTGGGCCAACGTCAACGGCGCGGGCGACAGCAACATCTGCCACTACCACCCCGGCGCCTTCTGGTCGGGCACCTATTACGTGGATGACGGCGGCGACGGCTCCGGCGGCCCGCTGGGCGGTGAGTTCGAGATGCTGGACCCCCGCGGCCCCGGCCCGGCGATGTTGGCGCCGACCCTGGTATTCGCCGGGGAGGGCGGGCTGTCGGCAGGCGGCACCGAGACGATCCAGCCGCGCCCGGGTCTGCTGTTCCTGTTTCCGTCCTGGCTGTATCACCAGGTCCGGGCCTACCGCGGCACGCGGGCGCGGATCTCAATCGCCTTCAACCTTCGCATCTGACGCCGGCTGCGGCCGGCTAAACAGTGCCGCCCGTTAAAAGAATCCCAGCCCCCACCACCACGCCGGCAGCGTCAAGACCGACAGGACGATGCCGGCCATCTGCGTGAGCAGCGCCGGCGCGGTCATGACCCGCACAGGCGACCGCGTATGCCGCGGGACAACCCTCCGGCCCGGACCCTGCCGGGTCAGGAATGATGCGGCTTGCAATCATGGCATGGCAGGCTCAACAGTCGGAGCAGATGTCCGTTAACGTACATAACTCCTGCCAAGCGTGCCGGACGCCATGACGGATGGCAGTCCGGCCCTGGGCGCCGCGCCGACGCCCGCGCCGGCTGTGTTGCCGTTCGAGGTGCCGCCGGGCGGCGGCCGGTCCCGGCTGCGTGGCCTGCTGTCCCGCGTCGGTCCTGGGGTGATCACCGGCGCCGCCGACGACGACCCCAGCGGGATCGCGACCTACTCCCAGGTCGGCGCGCAGTTCGGGTATGCGCTGGGCTGGACCATACTGTTCAGCACCCCGTTCATGGTGGCGGTGCAGGAGATCAGCGGCTGGATCGGCCGGGCCACCGGGCGGGGGCTGGGCGCGGCGCTGGCGGACCACGCGCCGCGGGGCGTGGTCGCCGCCTTGGTCGGGCTGCTGGTGGCCGCCAACGTCATCAATCTCGGCGCCGACATCGGCGCGATGGCGGGAGCGGCGCAGCTCGTGCTTGGCGGCCCGGTTGCCGTATTCACCGTGCTGCTGGCGGTGCTGTGCGCCACCTGCGAGATCTGGTTCTCCTACAAGCGCTGCGTCGCGGTGCTGAAGTGGCTGGCACTGTCGCTGTTCGCCTACGTGCTGCTGCTGGTTGTGGTGCGCGTGCCATTGCGGGAGGTGTTGTGGGGCGCGTTGGTGCCGCACCTGCAGGGCGGCGGCGCGCTGACGGCCCTGGTCGCCGTGCTGGGCACCACGATCAGCCCCTACTTGTTCTTCTGGCAGGCGGCGGAGGAAGCGGAAGACGAGCAGGCCGAGCCGGATGCCCGCCCGCTGCGAGACCATCCACAGGACGCCCCGGCGCAGATGGCGCGCATACGCACGGACACCGCTACCGGCATGGTGTTCTCCAACATGGTCGCGCTGGCGATCATGGCCGGCAGCGGTGCCACCTTGCATGCGGGCGGCGTGACCGAGGTGGCCACGGCGGCGGACGCGGCAGCGGCGCTCAGGCCGCTCGCCGGGTCCTTCGCGTCCCTGGTGTTCGCGGCGGGGATCATCGGCACCGGGCTGCTGGCGGTGCCGGTGCTGGCGGGATCGGCGGCATACGGCGTGGGCGAGGCGATGCGGTGGACGGTGGGCCTTGACCGACGGCCCCGGGAAGCGCGGGCGTTCTATGGCGTGATCGCCGCCGCGACGGCGCTGGGCGCCGCGATCACCTTTGCGCCGGTCAGCCCGATGCGGGCGCTGTATTGGAGTGCCGTGATAAACGGCGTCGTCGCGGCGCCGCTGATCGCGGCGATGGTGGTGCTCGGCTCGCGCGCCTCGGTCATGGGCACCCTGGTGCTGCCCTGGCGGCTGCGCCTGATGGGGTGGGCGACGGCGCTGCTGATGGCGGCGGCGACCGGGGGAATGCTGGTGCTTGGGTGAGCGCCCGGACAGGCCACGGCGTTTGACGGAGTTATAGCCGCACTTGGCGGTTTGCGAACGTTCTTTGGTGTGGATTGCGCCAATGAACCAAGGATACCGGTTTACGCAGGGGGAGAGCTGGACGAGGTGCAGGACCGCTGTCGCGTTCGTTTCCCGCCTGACCTGACCGACTTGCATTTGGACCTCCGGCTTCTCCGGCAGCCGTTCGCCGGGCTCGATGACCGTCGCCGCAAGCCCAAGCACGGCCGCCAGGTCGCGCGCGGTCATGTGGGCCGGCACCTTCAGGCGCCTGAAGGTGCGGATGGTCCGTCAGGAACAGC
>DASWOJ010000053.1:0-2397 GCA_036398775.1 Acetobacteraceae bacterium | reverse complement strand
AGCAAGGGGCGGCGGCGGAAGGAGATGGACGGCATGGGGGCGTGCTCCTACGGGATGCCGGAGGCGGAGGCTTGCTTCATGCCCCAGCGGACGACGGTGCGGCGCTCGATCAGGTTGAACCCGGCCTCTAGCAGCACGCCGATGGCGGCCACGGTGACGATGCCGGCGAACACGTCGTCGGTCCGCATGAAGGTGCGTGCGTCGTTGAGGAAGTTGCCCAGGCCGCCCTTGCTGCCCGAGATGCCGAAGACCAGTTCGGCGGCGATGATGGTGCGCCAGCCATAACCCAGCCCGGTTTTGATCCCGGTCATGGTGTGCGGCAGCGCCGCCGGGAACAACACGTCCGTCACCATGCGCCACCACGGCAGGCCCAGCAGCCGGCCGACGTTGACCAGGGTTGGGTTGGCGGTGCGGAACCCCGTGCTGATGTTCAGCGTCACCGGCCAGACCACGGCGTTGACGACCACAAACAGCAGGGCGTTGACGTTCAGGCCAAACCAAATGATGGCGATGGGCAGCATGGCAACCGAGGGCAGCGGGTTCAGCATCCCCGTCAGCAGTTCCACCAAGTCGTCGGCGAAAGTGCTGACGCGGGCCAGCACGGTGAACAGCAGCCCCAGCAGCACGCCAACGAAGAGGCTGATCAGCAGAAGCCAGATCGTGGCGCCCGTGGCGCGCGCGAGGTCGCCCGACACCCAGCCGGCCCACAGCGCCCGGCCCACGTCGGCCGGCGCCGGGAAGATGAGCGGCTCCACGTCGGACCACACGACGTACACCTGCCAAAGCGCTAGCAGCATCAGGAACTGGACGGCCCGGCGCAGCGCCGCAGGCAGGTCGCGCCAGCGCGGAACGCCGCGGCGGGCAAGAGGGACCGCAACGCTACTCGCCATGGGCGTGCCCTCCGTCGTGGCCCATCACGGCTGACACCTCCTGGCCCACCCGCAACGCGGCATCCGAGCGGGGATCGAGGGCTGCGCGCGCGTCCACGACGGCTCGGATGCCAGACGGCACGCCGTCGAGGATGACGATGTCGGACCCGACCAGCACGGCCTCCGCGATGGAGTGAGTCACGAAAAGGGCGGTGGCGCCGGTGCGCCGCGCCAGCCCGATGAACTCCAGTTGCAGGCGCAGCCGGGTCTGCGGGTCCAGCGCCCCGAACGGCTCGTCCATCAGCAGCACCGCCGGCTCCAGCGCAAGCGCGCGGGCGATGGCCACGCGCTGCTTCATGCCGCCCGAAAGCTGGTGCGGGAAGCGGTCGGAGGCGGCCTCCAAGCGCATGACGCCCAGCCAGTGCTTCGCCTGCTCAGCGGCCTCGCGCCGGCTGCGGCCGGTGACGCGCAAAGGGTAGGCGATGTTGTCCAGCACCGTGCGCCAGGGGAACAGTTGATCGAACTCCTGGAACACGACGGCGCGGTCCGGTCCGGGCTTTACGACCGGCTTGCCGCCGACCAGCACCCGCCCGGCGGCCGGTCGCAGGAAACCCGCCACGGCCTTCAAGATCGTGCTCTTGCCGCACCCCGACGGACCCAGCAGGGCCGCCGTCTCGCCCCGGCGTACCTGGAACGACACGTCCTGCACCGCTGGCACGAAGGCGGCACCCGTGCCGTAGCCGAGGACAAGGCCCTTGACCGTCAACATGGCCTCATTGGGCAGGGGTTCCACGCCGTCAGTTGCGAGGGGAAGGGCCAGTCCGACGCCGTGCAACGCCCCGGTCATGCCCGCTTGCGCGCCGCTCATCCACCGACCGCCACGACGGCCTCGACCTCAACCTTGGCGCCAAAATGCAGCGGGCTGCACGGCACCACGGAGCGGGCGGGACGGTGCGCCCCGAAGAAGGCGGCATAGGCCTGGTTCGCCTCCTCCCAGTGCTCGATGCCAGCCACGAAAACCGTGCATGTAAATCAGCGGTGGGTTTCAGCGCTGATCAGCGCGATAAAACTTTGAAAAGACGGGTTCACCCTGGGTTCCACGCCCGCGCTGATACACACCCGAAGGAGAAGCCCGCCGTTGAGATTGGCATGTCATAGGTCCGGCGCAGGAACTCGGGCACCCAGGCGCTCACCCCATAAAACAGCATCGCCATCATCGTGCTGGCGGCATGCTGCGTCAGGAATGCGGGCCAGTGACGGCGGTAGTGCGACAGCACTTCAGCCATTGAGAGGCGAGAGCATGCAAACCTGTGGGGGTTTGTTCCTGCTGGGGTAAGTTTTGGGCTCACGGGGAGAAGGTGAGCTGGTGGCGAAGCTGGTGTGGCGCGTGAAGCTGGTGGCGGAGTTGCAGGCTGGGGTGACGACGGAGGTGGAGGTCGGCTGCTTCGAGCGCGATGAACAGGCCAGCGTGGCCGACCTTGGCCTGCGGCTGGAAGAGGCGAAGCAGCTCACAGCGGCGCTGCAGGCA
>DASWOJ010000052.1:0-17636 GCA_036398775.1 Acetobacteraceae bacterium | reverse complement strand
GCCTTTCGCGTCATACGCCGGGACGCCCTGGCGGGGCTGGGGATGGCCGAGATGACATATGGCTGGAACATCGAGATGCAGATGAAGGCGGCGCGCAACCGGCTTCGCATCCTGGAGTTGCCGGTGCCGTATCGCTGCCGGGCCGGGGGGCAGTCGAAGGTGGCGGGGTCGGTGCGGGGTACGCTGCGGGCGTCCGGCAAGATCGTGGGCACGTTTGCGCGGGTTGCTGCGGCGGGGTCGCGGGCTTGATGGTGCGGGTGGTCCGGATCGGCGCCGTGGCTGGGTAGGACCTGGCCAGCGGCGTCGGCAATAGGCTGGCCATCAGCGCGGCCTCCCACATCTCTCCGCCCGCCCTGACCTGTTGCCAGTGCGGGCTGCTTGCGGCATGGCGATTCCCAGGCCGGACTAGGCCGCCTGCGATCTTTGGTTTGCCGGGTCGCTGCACTTCCCGCAAGCACGGGATGAAGGTGCGAGGTCGTTCGTTTCTGAGTGAAAGGCGGGTGGATCAAGACGTCATGATGCCAGCCGTGATTTGCTTTGACGGGCTTGGCGGCGGCGGCCTTTGCAGGGCGGACAACCTTCCAGCGCTTTCAGTTGCGACGCAATGCTGTGGGGCGGCGTATGACGTTTCGCTTATGCGCCCGGCGAGGCTTTACCGGTAAAACGGTCAGAGCGGATGATGGGTGGTATGACCTGACGGCTACGGCTGACCAGGCGCAGGCCCTATCTTGCCGCGACCGGCGTTTGGGTGTCACCTTGCCGTCAAGCCCTGGGAAACGGGGACCGGAGGGGGAAGCGATGACCAAGATGTTCAAACCGCGCCGGATGTGGGCCGTCGCGGCGTTGCTGATGGCCGGAGTGGCGCTGGCGCCCGCGCCGGGACGGGCGGCCGACAAGGTCGCGATGCAGGAGTTTATGGTGCCGGCCGCCGACGCAGGCATCCAGCTATATGTCCGCAACAAGCATCCCGAGGGGATGCGGGACTTCTCGCCCGACCGTGTGCTGGTTTATGTCCACGGCGCGACCTACCCGGCGGAAACGGCGTTCGACCTGCCGGTCGGCGGCGCGTCCATGATGGACATCCTCGCCGCCCGCGGCTGGGACGTTTGGATGCTGGACGTGCGCGGCTACAGCCGCTCGACCCGGCCGCCGGAGATGGACCGTCCGGCCGCGGACAACAAGCCGCTCGTGGACACTGCGATGGCGGCCCGGGACGTGGCGTCCGTGGTGGATTTCGTCATGAAGCAGCGCGGCGTGTCCAAGGTGAACATCATGGGCTGGTCGTGGGGCACGTCCATCATGGGACTATACACCAGCACGCATAACGACAACGTGGCCCGCCTGGTGCTGTATGCGCCGCAGTGGCTGAGCAACTCCAAAGTGCCGGCGGATGCTCCGGCCCTGGGAGCGTATCGCGCCGTCACGCGCGACTCGGCGCGGGACCGTTGGCTGATGGGCGTGCCGGAGGCGAAGAAGGCCGACCTGATCCCGCCGGGCTGGTTCGACATGTGGGCGGACGCCACGTTTGCGACGGACCCAGTGGGCGCCAAGCAGAACCCGCCGGTGCTGCGCGCGCCAAACGGCGTGGGGCAGGACAGCCGCGACTACTGGATGGCTGGGAAGCCGCTGTATCGGCCGTCCGACATCCGGGTCCCCACCTTGCTGATCCACGCGGAATGGGATGCCGACCTGCCGAGCTACCAGACCGCCGCCTACTTTGCGGAGCTGAAGAACGCGCCTTACAAGCGTTGGGTCGAGCTGGGCGAGGGGACGCATACGGTGATGCTGGAGAAGAACCGGATGCAGTTCATCAACGAGGTCGTGCTGTTTCTGGAGGAGGGGCGTCCGCAGGCGCTGAACTGAGCTGGGGTGCCGCCTGGCCCGGCTCGGCCTATCGCGATGGGCCGGGCAAGTGCCTGCCGATTTCGCCCGGGCGTTTCGTTCCAAGGCATGACTTTATTGGTGTGGGGGGCGTGGCGCGGCTGGATGCTGGGCAAGGCAGGAGCGGCCTCGCCGGGCACGGTGATACGGACGTTCCGAAAGGCCGGCGATCCAGCCGGGTTCAATGACGAGTTGCAGCGCACTCGGCGCTGTCTGGCGCCGTTGTGGCGGTCGAGCTGGACGGCGGCAAACGAAGTTCCGGTGATGGCGCCGGTGTGGTCGCTTATTCAAGGGACGACGCTGGCTGCCCTTCATGACTGATGCCGCACATCCCAATAGGCTACGCCCAGCCGAGTTCCTTCAGCGCCAATCCGGAATGCCAAATCTTCGTCATATGCGCGATCTTTTCGCCTTCGAATTGCATCACGTAAACGTAGTCCGTTTTTGTGGTCTTGCCTGTTGGCGGGCATGGGCCGCCGGCGAGATGAGTGCCGGTGAAAACACCGTAGGCGGTGACGCTGTTCCGCTCGGCATCGGTGCCGAACGCCTTCAGTTCATAGCTGCCGTCGGTTAGGACTGTCAGCAGGCCCTGCATCCAGTTCGTGTACTGTTCGAGCGTCTTTACGTCCGCCAGCGGCTCGGACTGTGCGCTGAACGTCGCATCAGGCTTGCAGTAGGCGCTGCAGCCCGCCCAACCCTTGCCCGTTTCACATGCAGCAAAGAACGCCGCAGCCGCCTCAGTGATGGATGCCATGTCTCTGCTCCCCCAGGGGCCGGGTGGCCATGACCGGGAGCATATACAGGACCGGATGTGGAATGTCCCGTCCGTTTGGGCACGGTCCTGCGCCAACCCTGGCAGGCCCCGTCCATGTGCTGGGCCAAACTTCCAATTTGGCGGCTGCGCGCTGCAAAAGTTTTGCAGGGCTCCGCAACCTCAGGGCCGCACAATAGACCGCATTCACATACGCGGACCCTGGCTTTGACCTATGATTGCAAGGAATGAGGGGCGCGGCGATCCAGGGCGGCGGACGCAACTCGGTCAGCCTGGAGATCGCCGCGCCGCAAGCGGCTCCTGATGATGCCTGCCGCCTGTTTTGATCGTTCTGGCGGCGGCGGCCTTCGCAGGGCGGGCAACCTTCAGCGCCTCTAGCCACGGCGCCATGCTTCGGGGCGGCGTAGGGCGCTTCGCCTATAGGCCCTGTGAGGCTTGAAAGGAAAACAATTAGAGAAGGCAACGGTTATTATCATAACGCTCTTGCTGGAAAGCCGGCGCATAAGCTTAATGGTCCGCAGGAAAATCAGAATACGTTTGCCCTGCTACGGTGCAGCCTGCAATTTTCCCGTCAAAGCCCCCAGAACCCGATCCGGCGTCAACGGCACCTCCGTCATCACCACTCCGAACGGCGCCAGCGCGTCGTTGACCGCGTTCATCACGCAAGCCGCCGCCCCCGCCGTTCCGGCCTCCCCGGCGCCCTTCGCTCCCAGGGCTCCCTCCGCCGTCGGCGAGCATACGTGGGCCACGGCGATGTCCGGCATCTCGCCTGCCATCGGGACCAGGTAGTCCGCCATCGTCGCGTTCTGCATCTGGCCCTGGTCGTCGTAGCAGCACTCCTCGAACAGCGCCGCGCCCAGCCCTTGCACCACGCCGCCGCGGACTTGCTCGTCCACCAGCATCGGGTTCAGCACGGTGCCGCAGTCCTCCACGACCCAATGCTTCAGCAGGGTGATGAAGCCGGTTTCCACGTCCACCTCCAGCCACGACGCCTGGATGCCGTTGGTGAAGGCGAAGGGATAGTCGCGCGGGACCCAGTGGCGGGTGGCGATCAGCTCGGCCTGGATGCCGGGCGGCAGGGTGTCGGGGCGGAAGTAGGCGATGCGGGCCAGTTCCGACAGTTCCATGCGCAGGCGTCCGTCTGACGCGTCCACCACCGCGCCGTCGCGCAGGTCCAGTGCCTCCGGGTCGGCCTGCAGGATGCTGCCGGCGAGGGACAGCACGTTGCCGCGCAGGGCGCGCCCGGCCTGCCAAGCGGCCTCGCCGCCGATGCCGGCGCCGCGGGATGCCCAGGTGCCGCCGCCGTAGGGGGTTACGTCGGTGTCGCCCAACTGCACCCGGATGCGGCCTGGCGGGATACCGAAGGCCTCTGCCACCACCTGGGTCAGCACGGCCTCGGTGCCCTGGCCCTGCTCGGTTACGCTGGCCTGGACGACGATGCTGCCGGCTGCGTCCAAGCGGACGGTGGCGCCGTCCTGCGCCGAGATGCGGGCGCCGCCGACACCGTAGAAGCCGGGTCCGGGGTTGGTGATCTCGACGAAGCTGGCGAGGCCCAGGCCGCGGTGGATACCTTGCTGACGTAGCGCTGCCTGTTCCGCCCGCAGCGCGTCGTAGCCGATCATCGCCAGCAGCTTGTCTAGGCTGGCCTGGTGCGACAGCGACTCGAACCGCATCCCCGCGGCGGATGTGCAGGGGTAGGCGTCGTCGGGCAGCAGGTTGCGGCGGCGGATCGCGGCCGGGTCCATGCCGATGCGCCGGGCCGCCAGGTCCACCAGCCCCTCGGTCACGCTGGTGGCGATGGGATGGCCTACGGCGCGATACTGCGACATCATCGCCTTGTTCTGGAACACCACCCGGCTGCGCCCGCGGTAGTTGGGGCAGGCGTAGGGGCCGCCCACCAGGTTCAGCACCTGGTTCGCCTCCACGGCGGAGGTGCGGGGATAGGCGGAGTACGGGCCGATGCCGGTTAGGTCGTCCATAATGAAGGCGGTGATCGTGCCGTCGCGCATCACGCCGATGCGGCCATGCACCTCATGGCCGCGGGCGTGGATGTCGCTCACAAAGCTTTCCAGCCGGTCGGCGACGAACTTTACGGGGCGGCGCAGCAGGCGGCTGGCGGCGGCGGTGGCCATGTCGTCGCCATAGACGTGTATCTTGATGCCGAACGAACCGCCGACATCCCGGCACACCACGCGGACCTGCGACTCCTCCAACCCGAGATGCTGGGCCAGCAGGTTCTGCATCATGTGCGGCGCCTGGGTGCCCTGATAGACCGTGAGCCGGGCGTCGCCTTCGTTCCAGTCGGCAACGATGGAGCGTACCTCCAGCGGCACGCCGGTGTGGCGGGCAAAGCGGAACGTCGCCTCCACCACCTCGTCCGCTGCGGCCAGGGCGGCATCCACCTGCCCGGCGTCTATGCGCCGTTCCCAGGCGAGGTTGCCGCCCAGCTCCGGGTGGATGACGGGGGAGGCTGGGTCGAGCGCGGCGGCCGGGTCCACGACGGCGGGCAGGGGGGCGTAGTCCACCAGGATGCGCTCGGCCGCGTCTTCCGCCACGGCGCGGCTGGAGGCTATGACCATCGCCACGGCCTCGCCCTGCCAGCGCACCCGGTCGACCGCCAGGGGCGATTGCGGGGCGGAACGCAGTCCGGCCAGGTGGGTCAGCGTGCCGACCCAGGGCTGGCAGTGCGCCAGCAGGTCAGGCGCGGTCAGCACCGCCGCGACGCCGGGCACTGCGCGGGCTGCCGACACGTCAACGGACAGTATGTCGGCGTGGGCGTGCGGGGAGCGCAGGAAGGCTGCGTGCAGCATACGTGGCAGTTGCAGGTCGCTGACGAACCCCGCCCGGCCCTGCATCAGGCGGCCGAGGTTCGGCCGCGGCACGGCGCGTCCGATATATCCGTTGGGCCGGTCCAGCGGCGACAGGCCGCTCATGGCTTGGCGGCCCGTGCCGACGCTACCGCCTCGACCGCATCCACGATGGACTGGTAGCCGGTGCAGCGGCAGTAGTTGCCGGACAGGTGCTCGCGGATCGCTGCCCGGTCCGGCACCGTGCCGGGCGCCCGCAGCAGCAAGTCTTGCGCCGTCAGCAGCATCCCCGGCGTGCAATAGCCGCATTGCAAGGCGTTTACGGCGGCGAACCCGGCTTGCAGGTCGGCGATCTCGCCGGTGTCGGACACGCCCTCGATGGTTTCCACGGCGCCGCCCTCCGCCTGCACCGCCAGCACCAGGCAGCCGCGGACGATGACGCCGTCCAGCCGCACGGTGCAGGCGCCGCATACCCCGTGCTCGCAGCCGAGGTGGGTGCCGGTCAGGCCCAGGCCGTCCCGCAGGAAGTCGGCCAGGTGGGTGCGGGGCAGCACGGTGGCCTCGACCGCCTCGCCGTTCACGGTCAGCCGGATCGGGGTCATGCCGCCTGCGCCAGGGACGGCCGGGACCAAGGCCCGACCACCCGGCGCAGCAGCACCCGCGCGAGGGCCATCCGGGTCGCGCTAGTGGCCTGCAGGTCGGCGTGCGGCTCCAGGTCTTGCGCCAGGGCATCGGAGGCCGCCGCCAGGGTGGCCGGGGTGATGTCGCCTGTCAGCGCCTGGGCGGCGTTGCGCGCCAGCGCGGCGCGGGTGCCGACCGCGAAGTAGGCCAGCCGGGGCGCGCCCGTCCCGGACGCCTGCGCGGCTAGGCCGACCATGGCGTAGTCGCCGCTGCGCCGGGCCAACTCGGCGAAACCCCAGCGGGCGTCCGGAGCCGGGTTGAACTCGACGGCGACCAGCACTTCGTCTGGCGCCAGGGCGGTCTCGAACAGGCCGGTGAAGAACGCCTCCGCCGGGATCGTGCGCTGCCCGCCCGGTCCCTGCGCCACGATGCGGGCGCCGAGTGCCAAGGCGCAGGCCGGCAGCTCCGCCGCCGGGTCGGCATTGGCCATGCTGCCGCCGATGGTGCCGCGGCTGCGTATGGCGGGGTGAGCCACGTCGGCAACGGCGCGCGGCAGCATCGGGGCGCGGCGGGCCACTTCGGGGGAGGCAGCAAGCTCGGCATGGGTGGTCATGGCGCCAACGCGCAGCACGCCGTTCGCGACGGTGATGCCGCGCAGTTCGGGTATCCGGCCGATGTCCACCAGCAGCGCCGGGGCGGACAGGCGCAGGTTCAGGGCCGGCAGCAGGCTTTGGCCACCGGCCAGCAGCCTCGCCTCGCCGGCGTGCCGGGCCAGCAGGTCCGCTGCCTCGGCAATGCTCCGGGCACGGACGTAGTCGAACGCTGCTGCTTTCAGGACGCTGTCCCCCCTTGACGAGCATAGCAGATCGCGGTTGCGGTGGCGGCGTCAAGGCGGGGCCGCCCGCCGATCGAACGAGCCAGGGAGCAGCGCCATGCCGATCAGCCGCTTGGACCATTATTCCATCCGCACGACCGACCTTGCCGGGACCGAGCGGTTCTACACGGACGTCATGGGCTTTGAGGTGGGTCCGCGGCCCAGCTTCAACTTTCCTGGGGTTTGGCTGTATCAGGACAATGTGGCCGTGGTGCATGTCGTCGGTATTGATCCCAACGACTCCGCTGGCCTGAAGGAGTATCTCGGCGACAAGGGCATGGGCGGCGCCAGCGGGACGGGCACGATTGACCACGTTGCCTTCCTGGGCACCGACATCAACGGGATGCGGGAGCGGTTCCGCCGCGCCGGGGTGCCGTTCCGAGACCGGCTGGTGCCGTCGCTGAACCTGGAGCAGGTGTTTCTTGAGGACCCGAACGGCGTGACAATCGAGCTGAACTTCCCGCAGCACGCCCCGCAGCACGCATAGAGGCGGCCAGGGCTGACGCTATCAGCAGCATCGGGCGGGCTTGAAGACGGAAGTCTGCAGACACACCCGGTCCCATCTAGAAATCAGGCCGTCGCGGGGCAGGATGGCCTGCCGCAGCCGATATCCGAGCAGGCGTGCATGGGAAGTGGTGGCCTTTTGCCCGGCACAACTGGGCGCTGTTCCAGGTTCACCCGGCTGGTTGCGCCGAGGCATCTTCTCCCAGGCATTTACCTTCCCGTGCAGCCTGCATCGCCGCGGCAAGCTGGTTATGCCGGAACGGCTTGGACAGCACGGTAACGCCATGCAGCGCGTCTGGCAGCGCCGAGGCGCCATACCCGGTTGAGAACACGACGGGCACGCCCCGCCCCAGCAGAAGCTCGGCCACCGGATAGCTCAGCCGCCCCGCCAGGTTCACGTCCAGCAGGGCGAGGTCCAAGGTGAGCGAGCGCGCCTTCTCCAGCGCGTCATCGAAGCGCGAAGCGGTTGCCGTAATCTCGCAGCCCATTTCTTCGAGGAACTCCTCCAGCAGCATGGAAACAATGGCCTCGTCCTCCACGACCAGGACCCGCATGCCCGAGAAGTCCATCGCTAACGTTCTCCCCAATTGCCGACGCGCAGGAACGGCACGACCTCTGCTGCCGCTGCCACCTCGGCCAGCGGCGCCTCGACCGTGCAGGTGATGCCGTCCGGCGCGAAGGTGATGCGTGCCGTGCCGCCCAGGTCCTGCGCGAGGCTGCGCTCGACCAGCTTGGTTCCGAAGCCGCGGCGGGTGGGCGCCGCTGCCACAGGGCCGCCCCGCTCGGTCCAGGTCAGGTGGAACCGCGGCGCGTCGTTGCCGCCGATCCCCCACCGGATCTGCACCTCACCCTCCCTGACCGATAGGGCGCCATGCTTGAGCGCGTTGGTCGCGAGTTCGTGCAAGCCCATCGCGAGGGCCACCGCAGCCCGCGGCTGCAGCCGCACCGGTGGGCCGGACACTCGGAACCGGGCGGGATCTGGCCAACCGTGCGGCGTGAGCGCGCCGGCCACCACGTCGGCCAGCTCGGCCCCCAGCCAGGCCTCGCGCGTCAGCACGTCGTGGGCGGAGGACAGCGCGATCAGCCGAGCCTCGAAGGCTTGCCGGACGCACGCGTTGGCGCCGCGCAACGTCTGCGCCGCGATGGCCTGGACAGTCACCAGCGTGTTCTTTACCCGGTGGTTCAACTCGTGGATCACTAGGCGCAGGCGTTCCTCGGCCCGCTTGCGTTCGGTGATCTCGACCGACACGCCGACCAGCCCCGTCACCTGGCCGTCGGCATCTCGCAGCGGCGTTTTGGTGGATAACCAGACCCGCGGCTGCGCGCCTTCGGTGCCGACCAGCTCTTCCAGCTCCTCGACCTGCCCGGTCTCCATGATGCGGCGGTCATTGGCCATCAACGCCTCTGCCTGGACCGGGTCGTCCAGGTATTCCACGTCCAACCGCCCCTCGACCTCGGCCCAGGGCTTGCCGATCAGGTCCAGTGCCGACTCATTTGCCAGCAGCATCCGCCCGTTGCGGTCCTTGGCGTAGATCAGGCCCGGCGCCGTTTCCATGATGGTGCGCAGCAGCGCCGCCGCCCGCTGACGCTCCTGTTCGGCTTCCCGGACCACGGTCACGTCCCGGATGGTTCCCATGATCCGCACGGCGCGCCGGCCGGCCGCGGCTGCCGGGTCCGGTTCGAACGCGGCGCGGCCGGCGGACGCAAGCCGAAGCACCCGGCCATCGGCATGAACCGCGCGATGCTCGCCCAAGTAGCCGTCGTCGGGATCGGCCGGATCAAGGGCGCGCGCCATCTCCGCCAAAACCCTTGCCCTATCGTCGGGCGGGATGGCAGCCGTCCAATCCGCGTAGCTTACGGAGGCGTCGGGGCCGAAGCCGAACAGCGCCTTGCAGCGGGCGTCCAACACCAACCCGTTCCGGTCATCAAGCACGTCCCAACGCCACGCACCGAGGTCGGATGCATCAAGCGCAAGCCGCAGTTTCAGCTCGCGGAACTCCAGATCCGCCGCAGTCTGCTTCAGTGCGGTGATATCGGCGAACAGCTCGATCACGGATTCGGGTTCGCCGGCCTCGCCGGGATGCACCGCCCAGTGGCTCGCCACCACCAGCTCGGCGCCGTCATGGCGGCGATGCACCAGTTCTCCCTGCCACTGGCCGTCCCGGTTCAAAACAGCCTCTATCCGGGGCAGGGGGATGGGAAATCTCGTGCGCAGCAGGTCGTGACTGACACGGCCCAACGCCGCCTGGGCGGGGTAGCCATACAAATGCTCTGCGCCTTCACCCCAGAACGTGATGCGCCCATCCCGGGCCCGCAACATGCCTGGCGCCAGTCCGAAGGCACGGGTGAACCGCTCCAACCGTGCGAAGTTCGCGGCGATGACGCCTCTGAACCGGCGCTGCTCCATCGCTATGACCGCCAGCAGGATGGTGGCCAGCACGGCCAGGCAGAGCGGCTCCGCCCACACCCAGCCTGAAGTGGACAGCGCCTCGGCATGCGCTAGCGCGTTCTCTGCATCCGTCTGCAAAAAGTCCGCCTCCGCGCGGAGTGCGTCCATGATGTCCTTGCCCCGGTTGGTCCGGACGATGTCCAGCGCGGCCCCGGTCTGGCCCGCACGGCCCAATTCAACGGTCTGCCCGAGCTCGGCCAGCTTCGCCGTGGCCAGGTCCCGCATCCGTCCGATCGCCGCTGTCCGGCCGTTGCCGAGCAGGGGCGCTTGCTCCAGCCGGGTGAAGTCGGTGTCCAAACGCCTCCGCGCGGCGTCATATGGCTCAAGGTAGGCCGGGTTTCCCGTCAACAGGAAGCCGCGCTGGCCGGTCTCGGCGTCCTTGAGGTGGGACAGCAGCGTTTCCGTCGCAAACTGTGCCCGGCGCACTTGGCTGCCGAGAGCGTCGCTCGCCTCGACCCCGGCCAGGTTGGCATAGGTGATCCAGGCGCTGGCGCCGAGCATCGCAACCGCCACGCAAGCCGCTGCCATCGAGGCCAACTGCGCGCCACGGGAATGCGGCGCAGACCGGGGAAGAAGGGGCAGCACGGGGATCATCCCCCATTCCGGTGCGGGATGCCTGCCGCCGCAACGTCGCCCGTCTGCAGCCGCGCCCTGCCGCGCCGTCGCAGGACCCCAGCAGCGAGGTTGCGGGTCCGAAGCCTCACGTCTGAAGTGGCGATGGTGGAACATCGGCAAAGGGTGACGCCCGGCTGAAAGGTGAAATGCTTCATTCCGGACGTCCTGGGTCAGACGCCCTGAGCTAGCAGCGCCATGACCAGTGTAGCCTATTAGCATTAACATTCAAGAATGTTATTGCGGGATGTACAAAGTGCCGTTGTTGAGGACGCGCAACTGCCCTGGCATGACTGCTGTCACGTTATATAAAGTTATTCAACAACAAGGTTTGTAAACATTTTCTCAGTTGGCCGGACCGGGCTTATACTCTGCTTCACCGTGAGCAGTGCCTGTCACGGCGGTTTCTCCTGCCCCAATTTGCAGATTGCAAAAAAGCCTTCCGCTGGAGGCGCCTTGCACTTCGAGCCGGTTCATCGGGGCGATGCCTGACGCTCCGGCGCTTGGTCCGGCCTTGCTTGGCGTTCGACGCCAGTTGGGTCGTCTCCGTTCACGCTCATTGCGGCGGGTTGGGCGCTTGGCGAGCCGGGCGCGGCGGGACCGCGGTTCCGAGGTGGCTGGGGAACGCAAGCGGAGGCTACGTCAGCGATGAGGGCGGGCCGGGTCACTGGGGCCTTGCGGCCCCTGTCGGCACGATGCCGCAGCGCAGTGCGAGGGTTCCCCTGCTTGACGGCCCTCTGGGCTAACCTACCATGCTCCCAACACCGCCGCACCCGCCGGCGCAGGGATGGGAACGCATACGCATGGATATCAATGAGGGCCGGCCGGCCATCTACGCCGCGGCCGAGGCGCTGAGCAACTGGGGCCGGTGGGGCAAGGACGACCAGATCGGCACCCTGAACCACATACGGCCCGCCGACATCATCGCCGCCGCCGGGCTGATCCGCCGTGGGGCGGTGTTCGCAATGGGCATCCCGCTCAATGGGTCGGGTCCGCAGAACGGCCTGTTCGGCGGGCGCTGGAACCCGATCCACACCATGCTCGCCACCGGCACCGATGCGGTGGCCGGCCGGTTCGACGCCGATGGCCCGGGCCAGACCCTGCGCTACTCCGACGACGCGCTGAACATGCCGGTGCAGGCGGCGACCCACTGGGACAGCCTTGGCCACATCTTCCTCGACGACAAGATGTATAACGGCCATCCCGCCCATCGGGTGGACAGCGGCGGCGTGCATGAGCTGGGGATCGAGCACGCCCGCGCCCGGATGGTGGGACGCGGCGTGCTGCTGGACGTGGCCCGGCACCGCGGCGTGGACTGGCTTCCCGACGGCTACGGCATCAGCAACCAGGAGTTGGACGACACCGCCGGCGCCCAAGGCGTCGAGGTGCGCCGGGGCGACTTCGCCATCATACGCACGGGGCAGATGGAGCGGTGCCGGGCGGAGGGGGCCTGGGGCGGCTATGCCGGCGGCGACGCGCCGGGCGTGCGGTTCGAGAACTGCTACTGGTGCCAGGAGAAGCAGATCGCCGCCATCTGCTCGGACACCTGGGGCGTCGAGGTGCGCCCGAACGAGACCGGCGAGGCAAAGCAGCCCTGGCACTGGGTGGTGATCCCCGCCATGGGGCTGACGATGGGTGAGATGTTCGACGTGTCCGAGCTGGCGGCGGACTGCGCAGGGGACCGGGTGTACGAGTTCTTCTTCACCGGGCCGCCGCTGAACATCACCGGCGGCACCGGGTCGCCGATCAACCCCATCGCCATCAAGTAGGAGCCGACCGCATGGCCCGCACGCTCAAGCACGGCGCCGACGCCGGTGTGCTACGCACCGCCGACGACAACGTCCGCCATACCGTCGAGGGCATCCTGGCCCAGGTGGAGGCGGAGGGCGACGCCGCGGTGCGCCGCCTGTCGGCGCAGTTCGACAAGTGGGAGCCGGCGCAGTTCCGCCTCACTCCCGAGGAGATCGAGGCGGCGATGGCCCGGGTGCCGCAGCGCGACCTGGACGACATACGTTTCGCCCAGGCCCAGGTGCGCCGCTTCGCCGAGGCGCAGAAGGCGTGCCTATTGGACCTGGAGGTCGAGACCATGCCCGGCGTCGTGCTGGGGCACCGCAACATTCCGGTTTCCAGCGTCGGCTGCTACGTGCCCGGTGGGCGGTATCCGATGGTCGCCTCCGCCCACATGTCGGTGGTGACGGCGCGGGTGGCGGGCTGCGAGCGGGTGATCGCCTGCGCCCCGCCGTATCAGGGCGGGCCGCACCCGGCCATCGTCGCCGCGATGCACCTTGGGGGTGCTGACGAGATCTATGTGCTCGGCGGCGTGCAGGCAGTCGCGGCGATGGCGCTGGGCACCGGGTCCATCGCGCCGGTGGACATGATCGTGGGGCCGGGCAACGCCTATGTCGCGGAGGCGAAGCGGCAGTTGTTCGGCCGGGTCGGCATAGATTTGCTGGCCGGGCCGACCGAGACCCTGGTGATCGCCGATGACAGCGTGGACGCCGAGATCTGCGCGACCGACCTGCTGGGGCAGGCGGAGCATGGCCCGACCTCGCCGGCGGTGCTGCTGACTACCTCCGAGCGGCTGGCGCGGGCGACGATGGCCGAGGTGGAGCGGCTGCTGGCCATCCTGCCCACCGCTGAGACCGCCCGGCAAGCGTGGGAGGCGCATGGCGAGGTGATCGTCTGCGCCGACGACGCGGAGATGGTGCGCGAGGCCGACCGCATCGCCTCAGAGCATGTGCAGGTGATGACCAGGGACCCCGACTACTTCCTGGCCAACATGCGGAACTATGGCGCGCTGTTCCTGGGGCCGCGCACCAACGTGGCCTATGGCGACAAGGTGATCGGCACCAACCACACCCTGCCGACCAAGCTGGCCGCGCGCTACACCGGCGGGCTGTGGGTGGGGAAGTTCATCAAGACCTGCTCCTACCAGCGCGTCACCACCGACGCCGCTAGCGCGCTGGTGGGCGAATACTGCTCCCGCCTGTGCATGTTGGAGGGCTTCGCCGGCCATGCCGAGCAGGCCAACGTGCGGGTGCGGCGTTACGGCGGGCGCAACATCGAGTATGCGCAGCCGGCGCTGTGATGCTGCCGCGAACCCCATCCTCCCGGTTGGACGGGCGGCGGGCGCTGGTGACAGGCGCCGGTCGCGGGCTTGGGGTGGCGTGCGCCGCGGCGCTGGCCCAGGCCGGAGCGCATGTGACGCTTGCGGCGCGCACCGCGGAGGAGACCGGGGCGGTGGCGGAGGCGATCCGGGCGGAGGGCGGGCAGGCTGACATCCTGACGCTGGACGTGTGCGACATGGCCGCCGCCGAGGCGGCCATCGGCGCGGCCGAGCCGTTCGACGTGCTGGTGAACAATGCCGGCACCAACCGCCCGCGGGGGTTCCTGGAGGTCACGCCGGACGACTACGACGCCATCATGGGCTTGAACGTGCGGGCGGCGTTCTTCGTGGCGCAGGCGGTGGCGCGGCGGCTTGCGGGTGCGGGGCGGCCGGGCTCGATCATCCACATGTCGTCGCAGATGGGGCATGTCGGGGGCGCACGCCGCACGGTGTATTGCGCCAGCAAGCACGCGGTCGAAGGGCTCTGCAAGGCGATGGCGGTCGAGCTTGGGCCGCTTGGCATCCGGGTGAACACGGTTTGCCCGACCTTCATCGAAACCCCGCTGACCCGGCCGTATTTCGAGGACCCGGCCTTCCGGCAGGATGTGCTGGGGCGGATCAAGCTGGGGCGGCTCGGCCAGCCTACGGACCTGATGGGAGCGGTGGTGTTCCTGGCGTCCGACGCGTCGGGGCTGATGACGGGCAGCGCGGTGATGGTGGATGGGGGGTGGACGGCGGATTAGGCGGCGGCGGTCCGGGTCGAACGGGGTCCGCTGGCGTCCCGCCGGGGCGGCTGTGATAACCGTTATCAGAGTGCTACGGTCGCCTCCATGAGCGCTCGAACCACCTTCAACGCGTCCCTCACCCCGGGACTGCACGCGTTCTCGACCGGGCGTCTTGGCTTGGGTCGGCATGGCAACGTGAGCGAGGTCTTGCGGGCCGCCCTGTCATTGCTGGACCAACGCGGGTTGGAGTTCGACGAGCATCGCAAGGCGGCGATCAACGCGGCAGAACTCGATGCTTGCTGATCAGGCGCTGGCCTCATCCGCGCTCCAAGACGATATTCGGGCTGTCGGCAGCATAGCCGCCGTGGACAACATCCTGGAAGTCGTCTGCCGCACGACCGGCATGGGGTTCGCAGCAGTTGCGCGCGTAACCGAGGACCGCTGGGTCGCCTGCAGGGTCCGGGATGAGATCGCGTTCGGTATGAAGCCTGGGGGCGAGCTGAAGGTCGAGACCACGATCTGCAGCGCGGTCCGCAACGCCCGGCTGGGCGTGTTCATCGACAATGTCGCGGAGGATGCAACGTACTGCGGCCACCCGACGCCTGCGTTGTATGGTTTCCAGAGCTACATTTCGATGCCGATCGTGCTGAAGGACGGCACCTTCTTCGGCACGCTGTGCGCGATTGACCCGAGGCCCGCGCGCGTGAGCACGCCCGAGACGATCGGGATGTTCCGGCTGTTCGCAGAACTTATCGCCCTCCACCTCGACGCGTTCGGCCGGGTCGAGGTGCTGGAGCAGCGCGTCGCCGAGCGCACGGCCGAGCGCGACCTGCTTGCCGAGATCGTTGGGGCAACCGACGTCATGATCATGGCGTGCGATCTCGATTACACCATCTTGGCCATCAATAAGGCGAATGCTGACGAGTTCGAGCGCATCTACGGCGTTCGACCCAAGGTCGGCGACAACATGCTGGAGCTTCTCGCCGACCAGCCCGAGCACCAGGCCCAGGTGCGGGCGGGATGGGGCCGGGGCCTGTCGGGCGAAGAGGGCACCCTTGTCGAGGACTACGGCGACCCCGGCCGCGCCCGGCCCTACTACGAGGTAAGGTTTCGAACCCTTTGGAACCGGCGAGGCGAGCGCGTCGGCTGCTACCAGTTCGTGACCGACGTGACCGGGCGGCTGCGGGAGCAGGCGGCATTGGCCGCGGTCCAGGAAGCCTTGCGGCAGTCGCAGAAGATGGAGGCGGTGGGCCAGCTCACGGGCGGTCTTGCGCATGACTTCAACAACCTGCTTACCGGGATCACTGGCAGCCTGGAGCTGCTCGGAACCCGTCTCGCCCAGGGCCGCATTGGCGAGGTGGACCGCTACGTCGCCGCGGCCCAGGGCGCTGCAAAGCGGGCGGCTTCCCTCACGCACCGCCTGCTCGCGTTTTCGCGCCGTCAGACGCTTGATCCCAAGCCCACCGACATGAACCGCTTGGTGGCCGGCATGGAGGAGTTGGTCCGGCGCACGATGGGACCGGCGGTCGTAGTCGAGGTGGTGGGGGTTACAGAACTGTGGACCACGCTGGTGGACCCGGGGCAGCTCGAGAGCGCACTGCTCAACCTGTGTATCAACGCCCGCGACGCGATGCCCGATGGCGGCAAGATCACCGTCGAGACCGGCAATCGCTGGCTGGACGAGCGCACGGCCCGTGCCCGGGAGCTGCCGACAGGTCAGTACGTGTCGCTCTGCGTGTCCGATACCGGCGTGGGGATGCCCGCCGAGGTGATGGCCCGCGCGTTCGACCCATTCTTCACGACCAAGCCGATCGGCATGGGAACGGGGCTGGGCCTCTCCATGGTGTACGGCTTCGTGCGCCAGTCCGGCGGGCAGGCACACATCACCTCCAAGCCCGGTCAGGGCACGACGGTATGCCTCTATCTGCCCTGTTACCTGGGTATGGCGGAGGACGTGGACGGCGCGGCCGTGGCCGCTGAGGCGCCGCGCGCCGGCCGGGGTGAAACGGTGCTGGTGGTGGATGACGAGCCGACCGTGCGAATGCTGATGACGGAGGTGCTGGAGGACCTGGGCTACACGGTCATCGAGGCGGCGGACGGGCCGGCTGGGCTGTGGGTGCTGCAATCGGACGCGCGCGTTGATCTTCTGGTAACCGATGTGGGCCTGCCCGGCGGCATGAATGGGCGGCAGGTGGCGGACGCGGCGCGGATGGTGCGGCCTGGCCTCAAGGTGCTGTTCATCACCGGCTATGCAGAGAACGCCGTGCTCAGCCACGGCCAGCTTGAAGCGGGCATGCATGTGCTGACCAAGCCGTTCGCGATGGAAGCGCTCGCCCGCCGGATCACGACCCTCGTCGTTGGAACATAGCGGCAGGCTTTAGCCTTAGCTCTGACCGTAGAAGTCCGCATGGAAGCTGGGAGTGGGCCTTCTTCCCAGGACGAAAATTCGTTGCAAGCCCTCCGCCGCGGCATACCGGAATTGGCTCTAAGCCGGAAGCTGGCCTACCCCGGTGGCCCAAGCGGGTGCGCCTCCGCCTTGCCCGATATGAACTCGGCGCAGCGGCTGCCCAGCATCATCGCCGGGGCGTTGGTGTTGCCGGCGTTGATGTCCGGCATGGCGGACAGGTCGCATACCCGAAGATGCTCGATCCCCCGCACGCGCAGCCGCGAGTCCAGCACGGCCATGCCGTAGCCGGGCGGCCCCGTGCGGCAGGTGCCGGCCGGGTGGTAGTTGGTTTTCACGAAACGCTTGCAGTGGCGCAGGATCGCCTCGTCGCCAGGGTCCGTGGGGTCGGGGATGGCGACCGCCCTGATCCTCTCCTTCAGCGGGCTGGTGGCGAAGGCGCGCAGGAAGAAGCGCTGCCCGGCGATCATGGTCTGCACGTCCGCCGGGTGCTGCAGCAGGTTCGGCGACACCAGCGGCATGTTGCCGGGGTCCGCCGGGTTGACGAAGGCGCCGGCCTCCACCCCTGCCGACAGGATAGGGCCGGCGCCGAACAGCTTGAAGCGCAAGCCGTTGCGGATCATCCGCCAGCCCACGCCCTGTTTGTAGTAGCCGTGAAGGCCGTTCGCGGTGGCGATCATCGGCACTTCCGGGTGATCCACCAGGTGTTCGCCGACGCCTGGCAGGTCTGCGACCGGGGTGATGCCGTGGCTGCGGAGCTGATCGGCCGGGCCTACGCCGGACAGCATCAGCAACTGCGGCGTGACCAGCGACCCCGCCGCCAGGATCACCTTGCCGTCAGTTCGGGCCTGGTACTCCCGGTTCTCACCGTCGCGATAGGT
>DASWOJ010000051.1:0-10595 GCA_036398775.1 Acetobacteraceae bacterium | reverse complement strand
GAGCAGACGGCACAGCTCCATGTAGGGCCGAAGCCGCGGCGCTTCCTCCGCCGACAGCGACGCCATGTTGACAGCGTTGGACACCGCGCCGGTCAACAGAAAGTCGGCCATCTGGTCCGCCACCTGCAGCGCGACGTTCTCCTGCGCCTCGGTGGTGGCAGCGCCGAGATGCGGCGTGCAAACCACGTTCTCGTAGGCGAACAGCGGGCTGCTGATGGCCGGCTCCGTCTCGAACACGTCCAGCGCGGCGCCGGCAACGTGGCCGCTGGCGAGCGCCTCCACCAGTGCGGCCTCATCCACCAGGCCGCCGCGAGCACAGTTGACGATGCGGACGCCGCGCTTGCAGGCGGCCAGGGCGCCACGGGACAGGATGTTGCGGGTGGCGTCGGTCAGCGGCGTATGCAGGGTGATGACATCGGCGCGGGCCAGCAGGTCTGCCAGCTCCACCTTCTCGACACCCAACGCCACGGCCCGTGCCTCGGTTAAATAAGGGTCATAGGCGATCACCCGCATGTGCAGCCCGACTGCGCGGTTGGCGACGATGGCGCCGATGTTGCCGCAGCCGACCAGCCCTAGGGTCTTGCCGGTCAGCTCGACGCCCAGGAAGCGGTTCTTCTCCCAGCGACCGGCGCGGGTGCTGGCAGTGGCCTCCGGGATCTGCCGGGCCAGGGCGAACATCATGGCGATGGCGTGCTCGGCCGTCGTGGTGGCGTTGCCGTTCGGCGTGTTCATCACCACGACGCCCCGGGCGGTCGCGGATTTCACGTCCACGTTGTCCACGCCGATCCCGGCGCGCCCGACCACGCGCAGGCGAGGCGCGGCATCCAGCACCTCCCGCGTGACCTTGGTGGCGCTGCGTATCGCCAGGCCGTCGTAGCCGCCGATGCAGGCGCGCAACTCCGCCGGCGACAGGCCAGGGCGGAGGTCCACGTCCACGCCCCGGCTGCGGAACACCTCGACCGCAGCGGGGGATAGCTTGTCGCTGATCAGGACACGCGGCGCCGTCATGCCCCGGCGTCCCTGGCCACCGAGGCATAGGCCCACTCGACCCACGGCAGCAGGGCCTGGATGTCCGACGTTTCCACGGTGGCGCCGCCCCAGATGCGCAGGCCCGGCGGTGCATCGCGGTAGGAGGCGACGTCGTAGGCCACGCCCTCCTTGTCCAGCAGCCCGGCCAGGCGCTTGGCCGCCTTGCCCTGCCCGTCCGCGTCAAGCGCGGTGAACCAAGGCGCAGTCACCTTGAGGCAAATGCTCGTGCACGACCGCGTGGCGGGATCGGCGGCCAGGAAGTCCACCCAGGGCGTCCGCTCAATCCAGGCGGCGACCGCGGCCAGGTTGGCCTCGCTGCGGGCGATCAGGGCGGGCAGGCCGCCAACCGACTCGGCCCAGCGCAGGCCGTCCAGCGCGTCCTCCACGCATAGCATGCTGGGCGTGTTGATGGTCTCGCCGCGGAAGATGCCGGCGGACAGCTTGCCGCCGCTGGTCATGCGGAACACTTTTGGCAGCGGCCAAGCGGGCTTGTATGACTCCAGCCGGGCGACCGCGCGGGGGGACAGGGCGATCATGCCGTGCGCCGCCTCGCCGCCCAGCACCTTTTGCCAGGACCAGGTGACGACATCGAGCTTTTCGTATGGCAGCTCCATCGCGAAGGCGGCCGATGTTGCGTCGCAGATGACCAGGCCATCCCGCTCCGTGCCGATCCACTCGGCGCCGGGCAGGCGCACGCCGGAGGTCGTGCCGTTCCAGGCGAAGACCAGGTCGCGTGCCGGGTCAATGCCGGCGAGGTCCGGCAACGCGCCATAAGGGGCCGTGCGCACGCGGGCGTCCGCCAGCTTGAGCTGCTTCACCACGTCCGTCGCCCATGCTTCCGAGAAGCTCTCGAAGGCCAGGATGTCCACGCCCCGGGCGCCGAGCATGGACCACATCGCCATCTCGACTGCGCCAGTGTCCGATCCCGGCACGATGCCCAGGCGCCAATCCGCCGGGAGGCCGAGCATTGCGTGGGAGCGGTCAATCACCTCCTGCAGCCGCGCCTTCGGCCCGGCCGCACGGTGGCTGCGGCCCAGCAGCGCGCCGGATAGCGCCTGCAGCGACCAGCCGGGACGCTTGGCGCAGGGACCAGACGAGAAGTCGGGATTAACCGGGCGCAACTGCGGCTTCACCGGCGCGGCATCGAGTGCGAGCGACATGTTCGCTCTCCCTTACAGAAGAGAAGCGTCCCGGTGGGGGGACGTGGCCCAGCACCAGTTTAGGACGCTAACAGAATAGGAGCAACCAGAGCGCTACGCCTCTCCCTTTCCCTCTCCCTCCGGGAGAGGGAAAGGGGGTCTTGGCCGCGGCGCCGAGAGCGCATTGGTGGACGTCGGCCTACGGTCCACTAAGCCCAGCAGTGGCGCAGCAAGACCCCCTCACCCCAACCCTCTCCCGGAGGGAGAGGGAGAGGGAGAGGGAGCAGGAGCGGCGACGCCGTGCCACAACGGGCCGTGCCCGCCGCCGAGGCCCGGCGCGGCCAGAATCGCGGCATGGACGTATGCGCCCGCACGCACCACCGCATCCCGCAGCGCCATGCCCTGCGCCAGCCCGGCGGCAACCGCGCTGGCCAGGGTGCAGCCGGTGCCATGGGTGTGGCGCGTCTCGATACGGGCGCTGCGGATCACCTCGATCCCGTCCGGCGTCGCCAGGATATCCTCCACCACCGGGCCGGACAGGTGCCCGCCCTTTAGCAGCACGGCCTGCGCTCCCAGGTCGAGCAGCGCACGCGCGGCATCCCTGGCGGCGGCATGATCCGCGATGGCGTGCCCGAGCAGCGCCTCCGCTTCCGGCACGTTGGGCGTCAGCACCGCCGCAAGCGGCAGCAGGTCGCGCACCAGGGCCGCCACGGCATCCACATCCAGCAGGCTTGCCCCGCCCTTCGCCACCATCACCGGGTCCACGACGATTGGCAGCCCGATGCCTCGCAGCACCTCCGCCACAGCCGCCACCATGTCCGCCGTGCCCAGCATTCCCGTTTTGACCGCATCTACGCCGATGTCATCCAGCACGGACCGCATCTGCTGCTGCACGAAGGCCGGTGGCACCGGCAGTACGCCTTGCACCCCCAGCGTATTCTGCGCCGTCAACGCAGTGACGGCTGTGGCGCCATACCCGCCCAACGCCATCACCGTCTTCAAATCCGCTTGGACGCCCGCCCCGCCGCCCGAGTCCGATCCGGCGACGATCAAGACACGGCTTGGCAGGACACGGCCTGAACCTGCGCCCGTCACGCCGCCTGGCCGGCCGCCGCCCGGATCGTGTCGCACAACTCCAGCACGATGCGGTCCACCATCGCGCTGTCCTCCCCCTCCGCCATCACCCGCACCACCGGCTCGGTCCCGCTGGGACGGAGCAGCAGGCGGCCAGTCGTGCCCAACTCAGCCTCGGCTGCGGCAACGGCAGCCAGCACGCGGGGATGATGCAGCGGCGCCGGACCGATGAAGCGCACGTTGCTCAGGCGCTGCGGCAGCGGGTCGAACACGCGGCACGCCTCGCTGGCCGGGCGTCCCTCTTCCACCAGGACGGCGAGCACCTGCAACGCCGCAACCAGGCCGTCGCCGGTCGTCGCATAGTCGGACATGATCATGTGGCCGGACTGCTCGCCGCCGACGTTGAAGCCGTCCGCCCGCATCCGCTCAACCACATAGCGGTCGCCCACCTTCGTGCGGTGCAGCTTCAGGCCCTGCCCGCCCAGGAACCGCTCCAAACCGAGGTTGGACATCACCGTCGCCACCACGCCGCCGCCGGTCAGGCGTCCCGCCCGGCCCCAGCTCTGCGCGATCAATCCCAGTATCTGGTCGCCGTCCACCAGCTCCCCACGCTCGTTGGACAGCAGCAGCCGGTCCGCGTCGCCATCCAGCGCGATGCCGAGGTCGGCCTTGTGCTCCAGCACCTTGCTGCACAAGTAGCCCGGCACCGTCGAGCCGCAGCCCTTGTTGATGTTGAACCCGTCAGGGTCCACCCCCACAGGAATGATCGTGGCGCCCAGCTCCCACAGCACGGTAGGCGCCACGCGGTAGCCGGCGCCGTTGGCGCAATCCACCACGATCCGCATCCCGTCCAGCGTCAGCCCGCGCGGGAAGGTCGCCTTGGCCGACTCGATGTAGCGCCCGCCGGCGTCGTTCAGCCGGGATGCGCGGCCGAGCTTAGTGGGCGGCGCCATCCGATGCGACCGGTCGGCCGCCATCAGCAGCTCGATCTCAAGCTCGGTCGCATCGGACAGCTTATAGCCGTCGGGGCCGAACAGCTTGATGCCGTTGTCCTCGAAGGCATTGTGCGACGCCGAGATCATCACTCCCAGGTCGGCACGCAGGCTGCGGGTCAACATGGCGATGGCCGGCGTCGGCAGCGGCCCGACCAGCGTCACGTCCATGCCGGCGCCAATGAAGCCGGCGACCAGCGCCGGCTCGATCATGTAGCCGCTGAGCCGGGTGTCCTTGCCGATCACGACCTGATGGCGATGCTCGCCGCGGACGAACATCAGCCCGGCCGCCTGTCCAAGCTGCAGCGCCGTCTCCGCCGTCATCGGATCAACGTTGGCGGTGCCGCGTATGCCATCGGTGCCGAACAGCCGTCGCTTGCTCATGCCTAAACCCTTAACCGTTGCATGAGGCATACCCTAGCCTTCCAACCCCTGCCAGACGCGCAGCGCCTGCACAGTGGCAGCCACATCGTGCACCCGCAGAATGCTGGCCCCCTGTGACACGGCATACAGCCCTGCAGCAACCGATCCCGCCATCCGGCTAGCGGGGTCCGCCACGCCGGAAAGCCCGCCGATGAAGCCCTTGCGCGACACCCCGACAAGAATAGGGCAGCCAAGGTTACGGAACCCTGAAAGACCGCGCAGCAGGGCAATGCTGCCCGCTGGCGTCTTCGCGAAGCCGATCCCGGGATCAACGGCGATGTCGGCCCGGCGTATGCCAGCTGCCTCCGCCAGGGCCACGCGGACAGAAAGCTCGGCCAGAACTTCAGCGACCACATCGTCGTAAGTGGTCAGGCCGGTCATTGTGGCCGGCGTGCCACGCATGTGCATCAATACAACGGGGCAGCCGCGCGCTGCCACCAGGGGCATCGCATCGGCATCGTGCGACAGGGCAGACACGTCGTTGACGACCGTGGCGCCGGCATCCAGTGCCGCGGCCATCGTACCGGCGTTGCGGGTATCCACCGATAGCTTCACACCCGCACCAGCAAGTGCTGAGATGACGGGCAGGATGCGGCGGCGTTCCTCATCCGGCGAGGTCGGGGCAGAGCCAGGCTGCGTGCTTTCCCCCCCAATGTCCAAGATCGCAGCCCCGTCGGCGATCATCTGCAAACCTGCGGCAACGGCGAGGCCGGGGTCTGGATATAGCCCGCCGTCGCTGAAGCTATCCGGCGTGAGATTCAGAATGCCCATGACGGCCGGTCCCGGCGGCAGCCCTGCCCACGGTCGCGGCAAAAAAAGGGCCGGCCCCACTTTCGCAGGACCGGCCCCAATTTTAGTCATCCGACTCTAGCTGGGCTGCGGCTGCGGCCCAAGCCCACCAGCCGATGGCGGCGCCAGCGGCCGACCGGAAGTCGGAACAGACGTCCGGCGGCTTTCCGGTGCCGGTTCATCCACGACCGCCCTGACGATGGGATCGCCACGCAGCACCGTCCGGATTTCATCGCCGGACAGCGTTTCATACTCCAGCAACGCACGTGCAATACGGTGCAGGTCATCGAGCCGCTCCGTCAGGAGTGCCTTCGCACTGCCATAGGCATCGTCAATCGTACGCTTGATCTCACCGTCAATCTCGCGCGCCGTTACCTCGGACACGTTCTTGTTCTGCGTAACCGAGTGGCCCAGGAACACCTCCTGGCTGTTGTCGCCGTAAGCGATCATGCCGAGCTTATCGCTCATGCCCCATTCGGTAATCATGGCGCGGGCCAGGCCAGTGGCTTGCTTGATATCACTTGAAGCACCGCTCGTGACCCGGTCGGCACCGAAGATCAACTCCTCTGCGACACGGCCACCCATTGCCAGCCGGATCTTCGACAGAGCCCAAGCCTTGCTGTAGCCGAGACGGTCACCCTCCGGCAGGCTCATCACCATGCCCAGGGCACGGCCACGCGGTATGATGGTCGCCTTATGGATTGGTTCGGCATCCGGGTCGTTGATGGATACCAGGGCGTGGCCGGCTTCGTGATAGGCCGTCAGCCGCTTCTCGTCCTCGCTCATGACGAGCGAGCGGCGTTCGGCGCCCATCATCACCTTGTCCTTGGCGAACTCGAACTCCGTCATCGCCACGACCCGCTTGCCCAGCCGCGCCGCTACCAGCGCAGCCTCGTTCACAAGGTTGGCCAGGTCCGCGCCGGAGAAGCCAGGCGTACCGCGGGCAATCACCTTCGGATCAACGTCGCTTGCCAGCGGCACCTTCCGCATGTGCACCCGCAGGATCTTCTCCCGCCCGCCGACGTCTGGGTTTGGCACCACGACCTGCCGGTCGAACCGGCCGGGACGCAACAGCGCCGGGTCGAGCACGTCCGGGCGGTTGGTGGCGGCGATAAGGATCACGCCCTCGTTCGCCTCGAAGCCGTCCATCTCAACCAGCATCTGGTTGAGGGTCTGCTCGCGCTCGTCATTGCCACCGCCCAAGCCGGCGCCACGATGGCGACCAACCGCGTCAATCTCGTCAATGAAGATGATGCAGGGCGCGTTCTTCTTGCCCTGCTCGAACATGTCGCGCACCCGGCTGGCGCCGACGCCGACGAACATCTCGACGAAGTCGGAGCCGGAGATCGTGAAGAACGGCACGTTCGCCTCGCCAGCGATGGCACGGGCCAGCAGCGTCTTGCCGGTACCCGGCGGGCCAACGAGCAACACACCCTTGGGTATCTTCCCGCCCAGCCGCTGGAACTTCTGCGGGTCCTTCAGGAACTCGACGATCTCTTGAAGCTCGCCCTTCGCTTCATCAATGCCGGCAACGTCCTCGAACGTCACCCGGCCCTGCTTCTCCGTCAGCATACGGGCACGCGACTTGCCGAAGCCCATCGCGCGTCCGCCGCCGGACTGCATCTGACGCATGAAGAACACCCAGACGCCGACCAGCAGCAGCATGGGCACCCAGCTCAGCAGGATATGCACCAGCTGGTTGTCGCTCTCCTCCGGCTTGGCCTGCACCCGCACGCCCTTATCGGTGAGGCGGCTGACCAGCATCGGGTCTTCCGGCGTGAAGGTCTGGAAGGTCGTACCGTCGGAGCGGACACCAGACACGGTGCGGCCCTGAATCGTTACGTCGCGCACCCGGCTTGAGTTCACGTCGTTGACGAAATCGGAGTAGGCAACGCGGTTGTCCGCGTGCTGCGCCGCATTGGGTTGGAAGAAGTTGAAAAGTGCCACGAGCAGCAGGGCTATTATGACCCAGAGCGCGAGGTTACGGCCGAAATTGCTCATCATATGATCCTGGCGATCCAGTCATCAAACCCGGGTCCTGGGCGCAGCATTGGATCGAACCCGGCTATTTCTTCCCGGCTCAACATGGGCCGGCGCCACCACTCAGACGTGCAGATAGTGTGTCCTTGCCCGCTCCGCATCCCCGCACCCGCTACGCCGTGACGAAAGCGGCAGGCGCGATGGGACGGACAGGCTGGAACCAGACAAAGGCGCTTCGGCAGGCTGCCGCATCGGGATAGCAGAGATGCGGCACGGCAACGATTGCACCATTCCTGCGCAGGGTTGGCAAGGTCTGCAGCAGCGCCGAAGGCAGGGCCGAACGGCGCCGCAAACGGGCGGCGTCGGACCCCAGGGGTCCCAGGCTCGCGCCAGCACCCGCACCATCCGATGCCGCCCGGTAACGGCCATCCCAGCGTTGGCCCAAGCCGACCGCGCCTCCCATTGCCGAAGCCTCGCGGCCAACCAGCCAGCCTGGACCAAGCCGCCCCGCCGGCATGATGCGGGCGCCATGCAGCGTGCCGTCATGGGCGGCATCGGCGTGCAAGGCGCCAGATAGACGTCGAAGCCCGGCAGACGGCGGCGGATATGCGGCACCCGACAGCGTCCAGATCAAGGCTGATAGGGCGTCGGGGCTGACTGGTTCCCGTAGATGCGCCACGCCGCAAGGGTGGATCAGGGCTGACGCTGCCAGTTGTGCTGCTGCCTCCGCCTCGGCCGCTGCCCGCGCCGTGCCGTATTCCCGCGCCTCCGCACCCAGCCGCGGCGGTTCGGCAGGATCGGACAACCGGCCGGCCCGCAACGTAGCGCGCGGGGTTGCCGGGTCGGTGTTGCTCGGGTCCTCAACCCACTCGATCCCATGGGCCAGAAGGGTCGCGCGCAGCCGGACCGGCGGAACCGCCAGCAACGGGCGGATCAGGCGCATGGAATCGGTGTGCGCCACCGCCGCCATCCCGGACAGCCCGGCCATGCCGCTGCCGGCAGCCCGGCGCAGCAGAAGCGTTTCGGCCTGGTCCCGCAGGTGATGGCCCACAGCGAGGTCGGCCAGGCCGGCGTCGCGGCAGGCAACACCCAGGAGGGCATACCGTGCAGCACGCGCACGCTCGGCCAAGCCGGCGCCATGCGCCAAGTCGGCCCGCAGCAGCCGCGCGGGGATGCCCAGCGCGGCCAGCCTACGCATCGTCAGACTGGCCTCCGACGCCGACTCCGGCCGCAGCCCATGGTCCACGACGCAGGCGAACGGTTGTCCCCAATCCCGCAGCAGCAGCGCCAGGGCCATGCTGTCGGCGCCGCCGGACGCCGCCACGGCCATGCGGCGGTCCCCGGCAAATGGACCAAGCGGCGCCATCATCGCCGCGAATTCCGATGGGCTGACGGGTTCGGCCCGCTGCATCGGCATGCGACGCTACCGCATTGCCGGCGGCAACTGCTCGCAGCGCGGCGATCCAGGTGTCAGACCTTCAAACCACGCCACCCCGAACGCGCCGCGCGCCTGATGCGGCTCGCGATGACGGATGATCGAAGAGGGCCGTGGACGACGCGAAATCAGCGGCAGCCCGCACGGTTGCGGACAGTCGCAGCGGCATCCCGCACTTCGGCGCGCGGTGAAGGGAACTCAGCCCTCAGCTTTTCCAGGGTGGCGCACGCCGCCGGGCGCTCGCCGAGCGCGCTGAGCGAGCCAGCTAGCCCAAGCAGCGCGTCCGGCGCGCGGGAGCCGTTGCGGGACCGGTTATACGCATCGTCATACGCCACGGCCGCAGCCTGGTAATCGCGCCGGCCGGCCAGCGACTGCGCCAACAGGAACTGCGCATCCCCCGCCCGCGGACCTGCGCGGTTGCTGCCCAGCACCTCCCGCGCGGCAGCCTCGGCGGCGGGATAGTCACGCCGGGCCAGGGCGGCGTTGCCTTCCTGCATCGCCAGCTCCGCCGGACGGCGGCCCGGGGTGGCCGGGGCGTCGGACGGCGGCGGCTGAGTCCGTGGCGCCGGGTCCTGCTGGGGCGGAGCCGGCGCGCTGGGGCGTGGCCCCGTGTTCCCCCCGAGCCGGAAGTTCAGGTCGGCGATCTGCTTCGACAGTTCGTCGTTCTGCCGGCGCGCCGCGTTGGCCTGCTCGTCCATCTGGCCACGCAGCCGGCGCACCTCCTCCTCCATGGACTGCACACGGTCGAGCAGTTGCGGCGTGAGGTCATTCCCTCCACGGTTGGCGTCGCGCGGCGCCGGCGCATAGCCGCCGCGCCCGGCTTGCAGCGACTGCAGGTCCCGCCGCAGCTCCAGTATCTGGTTCTGCAGCGCGATGCCCTCGCGGCTGTCCATCTGCGCCCAGGCCGGCACGGCGGCGCCCGCCGCAAGAAGCACGCTGGCTGCGGCCAGCAGGACGGCACGGCGCATCGCAGGCCCTAGCGGACCGAGGTCGTGGCGTTGCGGTTCTGTGCCCATGCCTGCTCATCCGAGCCGACCGCAATCGGACGTTCCTTGCCGTAGCTGACGGACGTCACGCGCGCCGACGACACCCCATGCGCCACCAGGTAGTCCCGCGCCGCGTTGGCCCGGCGCTGGCCGAGCGCCAGGTTATACTCGGTCGTCCCACGCTCGTCGCAGTTGCCGCCCATCTGGACCTGGACTTGCGGGTATCGCCCCAGCCATGCCGCCTGACGGTCCAAGGTCGCCCGTCCATCGCCGCTGAGCGTCGAGCTGTCGGTGGCGTAGAGCACCTTGTCGCCTACGTTCTGGGCCAGGTCCTCCTGGCTGCCGGGCGCCGCGCCGTTGGTCGCCAGGCCAGACGTGCCGCCCGATCCGCCGGAGTTTGCGGCGTCGGTCTTGTTGGCGCAGGCGCCGAGCAGGGCAGGCAGCGCCAGGGCAGTCAGGATCGCGGCGGACTTGATGTTGATCAATGGGGGCTCCTCGTTGCGGCGCCCGCGCGAGGGTCGCCAGTGGTGGCGTCCAGTGGTGGTGCCGGTCAGTGGCGTTGCCGGGCGCGATAGGCCCGGCGCGCCCCGGGGTCAAGCTTGCAGGGGCGACCACGCCGGGTCGGATGCGTCGGTCGGCGTCGGCACCGGACGCTCGTTGAAGCCGGTGATGTCGATGGAGCGCAGTTGCGACGAGTAGCCGGCACCCCCTGCCCCGGCGGCGCTGCTGCGATAGAACATCAGCACCC
>DASWOJ010000050.1:0-2215 GCA_036398775.1 Acetobacteraceae bacterium | reverse complement strand
ATCTCGCTGTCGAAGTGGCCGATGTTGCAGACGATGGCGCGGTTCTTCATCGCGCGCATGTGGTCCACCGTCAGCACGTCGATGTTGCCGGTCGCGGTCACGAAGATGTCGCCGCGCGGCGCCGCATTCTCCATCGTGACGACCTCATAGCCCTCCATCGCCGCCTGCAGGGCGCAGATCGGATCGACCTCGGTCACCAGCACGCGGCAGCCGCCGTTCTTCAGGCTGGCGGCCGACCCTTTGCCCACGTCGCCATAGCCGGCGACCACGGCGACCTTGCCGGCCATCATCACGTCGGTGCCCCGGCGGATCGCGTCCACCAGGCTTTCCTTGCAGCCATACAGGTTGTCGAACTTCGACTTGGTGACGCTGTCATTCACGTTGATGGCGGGGACCTTGAGGGTGCCGGCCTTGGCCATCTCCCACAGGCGATGCACGCCGGTGGTGGTCTCCTCCGACAAGCCCTTGATCCCTGGCAGCAGGTCCGGATGGTTCTCGTGGATCAGCTTGGTCAGGTCGCCGCCGTCATCAAGAATCATGTTCGGCACCCAGCCATCGGGTCCGCGGACCGTGGCCTCGATGCAGTCCCAAAACTCCTTCTCGTCCATGCCCTTCCAGGCAAAAACCGGAATGCCGGCGGCGGCGATTGCGGCGGCGGCGTGGTCCTGGGTCGAGAAGATGTTGCACGACGACCAGCGTATGGTAGCGCCCAGGGCCACAAGCGTCTCGATCAGCACGGCGGTCTGGATCGTCATGTGCAGGCTGCCGACGATACGGGCGTCCTTGAGCGGCTGGGAAGCGCCGAACTCCTGGCGCAGCGCCATTAGGCCGGGCATCTCGTCCTCGGCCATCAGTATCTCCTTGCGGCCCCAGCCGGCGAGGGAGATGTCGCGCACCTTGTAGTCGTGGTTGACGTTCATGTCGGGCATCGCTGCCTCCTGATTGATTGCGCACCTGATATACGGATATCTTTATGTTTGCAACGCTGGCGTGGCACGGCAGGGTTGACCAATGCCGGGCCGGGCCGCACATCGGAACCATGCTAGACCCCTTCGTCGTGCCCGAGGAACCAACCGCCGCAGCCGCCATCACCGCAATCGGTGAGGAGCTAGAGGTGTTCGACGACTGGATGGAGCGTTATGGCTTCATCATCGAGCTGGGCCGCAAGCTGCCGCCGTTCCCGCAGGAGATGCAGAACGACGCGCACCGGGTGCCGGGCTGCCAGAGCCAGGTGTGGATGGAGGCGGGGATGCGGGACGGCCGGCTGTTCCTGGCCGGGGCATCTGACGCGGCCATCGTCTCGGGGCTGGTGGCGCTGCTGCTGCGGGTTTACTCGGGCCGGCCGCCGGCGGAAGTGCTGGCGACCGATCCTGGGTTCTTGAAGGACCTGGGGCTGCTGGAGGCCCTGTCCACCAATCGCGGCAACGGCATCGCCGCGATGGCCCGGCGCATCCGGGACGTGGCGCAACAGGCGGCCGTCGCCGCATAGGGTGGCGGATGGCGCCCGTGTCGGGCTGTTCCTGGCGGCTTTCTTCGCTGCGGCGGCTATTACCTCGGCTTACCTGCCGCTGTGGTTTGCCGACCGGGGGCTGACGGCGCCCGAGATCGGGACGGTGCTGGGCCTTGGCTCGCTGCTGCGTGTCGTGGCGGTGCCGGGCTGGGGGTGGCTGGCGGACGCGTTGGGGCGACGGCGGGCGGTGCTGTTCGGGGCCGCGGCGCTGGCTGGAGGCTGCGCGGCGCTGCTGCCGGGAACCGGCGGATACTGGACGATACTGGTGGTGTCGGCGGTGCAGGGTGTGTCTGCGTCGGCGTTGACGCCTTTGGCGGATGCACTTTCCCTGGCGCTGGCGGGTGCGCGGCGGCTGGATTATGGGCGGACCCGGGCTTGGGGGTCAGCCTCGTATATGCTGGCGACGGCGTTGTCCGGTGGGCTGATCGGCCGGGCCGGGAGTTGGGTGGTCCCTTGGATGATGGCGGCGGGATATGGCGCTGCGGCTGCGTTCGCGTCGTTGCTGCCGGAGGTTCCGCCGGGCGGGCGGCGTGGCGGCGGCAACCCGTTGCGGCTGCCGGCTTTTCGTGTGGCGCTGCTGGCGACGGCGCTGATCCAGGGGGCGCACGCGGCATATTATGGCTTTGCGCCGCTGTATTGGCGTTCGCTCGGCATCCCGGATGGGACGATTGGGCTGCTGGTCGCCGAGGGGATCGTGGCGGAGGT
>DASWOJ010000049.1:0-4535 GCA_036398775.1 Acetobacteraceae bacterium | reverse complement strand
CCGGACCTGTGGCGCATCCCGCAGCCCGGTAGTGACAGCCATAAATACACCCGTGGCCACCTCACGGTGCTGGGCGGCGGCGCGATGACCGGCGCCGCCCGGCTGTCCGCCGGCGCCGCCCGCCGGACCGGGGCAGGCCTGGTGTCCATCGCCGCGGGCGGGCATGGCGACCTGTATCGCAGCGGCGACCCCGGCCTGATTGTCACCGACGCACCCCTGGCCGAACTGCTGCAGGATGGCCGCCGCAACGCCTGGGTCTGCGGCCCTGGCCTGGGCCAGGACGCCGCCCTCGCCGCCCTGCCGCCGCTGCTCGCCGCCGGCCGCCTGGTCGTCGCCGACGCCGATGCCCTGGGCGCCTGCGCCGGCCAGCCCGACGCCTTGCGCGGCGCCGCCGTGCTGACCCCGCATGAGGGCGAGTTCACCCGCCTGTTCGGCCCGCCCGGCCCCGACAAGCTGGCCGCCGCCCGCTCCGCCGCCCGCCGCATCGGCAGCGTGGTGCTGTTGAAGGGGGCCGACACCGTGGTCGCCGCCCCGGACGGCCGCGCCGTGGTCAACGGCAACGCCCCGCCCTGGCTGGCGACGGCCGGCGCCGGCGACGTGCTGGCCGGCATCACCGGGGCGCTGCTGGCGCAAGGGATGCCGGCATGGGAGGCCGCCTGCGCCGCCACCTGGCTGCATGGCCACGCCGCCGCCCAGCACGGCCCCGGCCTGATCGCCGAGGACTTGATCCCGCTGATACCCGCAGCCATCCACGCCTCGGTCCGCGAAGAATGTGCTACATAGGTGGAGGGCCGCGCTATGATGGCCAACAGCGACATGAAGGCGACGACCGCATGAGCGTGACAGCATGAGTGACATAGCAGCCCCCGCCCAAATTGGCCTGTTCGACCGTGCTATCCGGCGCATCTCCGGCGTGTGGCGGGACATGGCGGACCGCGTCGGCACCAACGAGGACCAGGGCATAGCCGCGCAGATGCGCGCCTGCCTGCACGCCCGGGGCGGCGAGGTCAGCGCCCGCAACCGCGCCGCCAAGCTGGCCCAGGCCTATCTGGTGCTGGACGACGCCGGCCGCCGCGACTTCCTGTGCGAGCTGGCGAAGTTCGACAGTGACCCCGACGCCGTCGCCAAGGCATACGAAGTCGTCCAATCCGCCCCCAACTCGGCCGAGCGCGCCACCGCCCAAGTCGCCCTCCGCCGCGCGCTGGAGCCGCCGCGGGTCCGCCTGCTGACCCAGTTCACCACGATCCCGGACGGCATGAAGTTCCTGGTGGACCTGCGCGCGACGCTGCTGGACCTGACCCGCGGCGACCCGCATCTGGCCGCACTCGAAAGCGACCTGCGCACCTTGCTGGCCAACTGGTTCGACGTCGGCTTCCTGGAGCTGCAGCGGATAGATTGGAACAGCCCGGCCGTGCTGCTGGAGCGCCTGGTCGGCTACGAGGCCGTGCACGAGATACGCTCCTGGTCCGACCTGAAGAACCGCCTGGACAGCGACCGCCGCTGCTACGCCCTGTTCCACCACCGGATGCCGAACGAGCCGCTGATCTTCGTTGAGGTCGCGCTGGTCCGTGGCCTCGCCGGCAGCGTGCAGCGCCTGCTGGACAAGAAGGCGCCGCTGCTCGACCCGGCCATCGCCGACACCGCGATCTTCTACTCCATCAGCAACTGCCAGCGCGGCTTGGCCGGCATCAGCTTCGGCAACTTCCTTATCAAGCGCGTGGTGGAGGTGCTGGGGCATGAGTATCGCAACCTCAAGGCCTTCGCCACCCTGTCGCCGATCCCCGGCTTCCGCAACTGGCTCGACCCGAAGCTGGCAGCCGACGACAAGGGGCTGCTGAGCGAGGAGGAGTCGTCCGCCCTGCGCACCGCCGCACCCGCCGAGGCGCCCGCCGCCCCAACCGGCCCGCAGGCCCTGGCCGCCATCCTGAACCACCGCAGCTGGTTCCGCGACACGGCGATGCTGAAGGCCGCCGAGCCGGCGCTGGTCCGGCTGGCCGCGCGCTACCTGCTGGTGGAATCCCGCGGCAAGCGGGCGCTGGACCCGGTCGCGCACTTTCATCTGTCGAACGGCGCACGGGTCGAACGGATCATGGCCCTGGGCGACACCAGCGGCAAAGGCGTGCGGGAAAGCTCGACCCTGATGGTCAACTACCTGTACGACCCTGCGAACATCGAGAACTACCACGAGGACTACGCCGGCGAAGGCAAGCGCAACGCCAGCACCGCCGTCCGCAAGCTGGCGCGGGGCTGGTCGTGAACGCTCCTGGCCCGGTCATCATCCCCGCGCCGACCCGGGAGCGCCTGCACGGCCTGCACCAGATCGAGCGCAAGCTGCTGTGGCTGTCCGCCTGGACTATCCACAACGCCAACCACATCCGTCCCAACCGCGACGGCCTGAAGGTTGGCGGCCACCAGGCGAGCTGCGCCAGCGTCATCAGCATCATGACGGCGCTGTACTTCGACGTGCTGCGCCCGCAGGACCGGGTGGCGGTTAAGCCGCACGCCGGCCCGGTGTTCCACGCCGTGAACCTGCTGCTGGGCCGGCAGGACGCCGCCAACATGGAGGGCCTGCGCCGCATGGGCGGCATCCAAAGCTATCCCAGCCGCACCAAGGACGGGCCGGAGGTGGATTTCAGCACCGGCTAGGTCGGGCTGGGGGTGGCGCTGACCAGCTTCGCGTCGCTGATGCAGGACTACGTGCGGCTGCATGGGCTGGACGCCGGGCTGCCGCCGGGCCGCTGCGTCGCCATCGCCGGTGACGCCGAGCTGGACGAGGGCAACATCTACGAGGCCCTGCTGGAGGGCTGGAAGCACGACATCCGCAACGTCTGGTGGATTATAGACTATAACCGCCAAAGCCTGGATAGCGTCGTCCCGGACCGCCTGTTCGGCCGGATCGAGGGCCTGTTCCGCGACATGGGCTGGAACGTCGTCACCCTGAAATACGGCCGCCTGCTGCAAGCCGCCTTCGAGCGGCCCGGCGGCGACGCGCTGCAACGCTGGATAGACGACTGCCCGAACAGCCTTTATTCCGCCCTGACGTTCCAGGGCGGCGGCGCCTGGCGTGCGGCGCTGCTGGCCGACCTGGGCCGCGACGCCGCCGTGCGCGCCATCCTGGACCCGTTGCAGGACGACGAGCTGGCGGCCCTGATGAACAACCTGGGCGGCCACGACGTTGACTACCTGATCGAGCAGTTCCGCCTGGCCGATGCCGCGGGGGACCAGCCGACCTGCTTCATCGCCTACACCGTGAAGGGCATGGGGCTGCCGTTTGCCGGGCACAAGGACAACCACTCCGGCCTGATGACCCGCGACCAGATGGAGGCGTTCCAGGCCGGGATGCGTATCCGGCCCGGGCACGAGTGGGACGTGGCGGAGGGGCTGGACCTGACGCCGGCCGAATTCCAGGCGGTCATCAACGCCGCCCCCTTCGCCGAGAAGCTGACCCCCGCCGGCCGCCGTCTGCCATCCGAACTCATCCACATCCCCGACCGCCTGCCGGTCGCCAAGCTGGCCGGCCGCCGCACCAGCACCCAGGCCGGGTTCGGCGACATCTTGGCCGAGATCGGCCGTGGCCATGGCGAGCACGCCGAGATGGCCCGGCGCATCGTCACCACCAGCCCGGACGTGACGGTATCAACCAACCTAGGCCCATGGGTAAACCGCCGCGGCGTATTCGACCGCCACACCCGCAACGACGTTTTCCGCGACTCCAAGCTGGCCAGCGCCCAACGCTGGGGCATGTCTCCCACCGGCCAGCACATCGAGCTGGGCATCGCCGAGCAGAACCTGTTCCTGCTGCTGGCCGCCGCCGGCCTGCAGCACAGCCTCACCGGCGCTCGGCTGCTGCCGGTCGGCACGGTTTACGACCCCTTCGTCAACCGCGGCTTGGATGCCCTCATCTACGCCTGCTACCAGGACGCCCGCTTTCTGCTGGTCTCCACCCCCTCCGGTCTGACCCTGGCGCCCGAAGGCGGCCAGCACCAGAGCGTCAACACCCCGCTGATCGGCATGGCCGCGGACCGGCTGGCCTCGTTCGAGCCGGCCTACGTTGACGAATTGGCGATCCTGCTGCGCCACGCCTTCGTCCACATGCAGGCGCCGGACGGCTCCGCGGCCTGGCTGCGCCTCAGCACCCGCCAGCTACAGCAGCCCGACCGGGTGCTGGACCCGGCGGCGGTGATCGCCGGCGCGCACTGGGTGGTGCCGCCGGGGCAGGGGGCACGGATCGCGCTGGCCTACCAGGGGCCGGTCGCGCCGGAGGCGGAGGCGGCCTTCGCCGAACTGCGGGAGGACGTGCCGGACGCCGGGCTGCTGGCGATCACCAGCCCCGACCGGCTGCACGCCGGCTGGACCGCCGCGGCTCGGGCGCGGCGGGGCGGCACGCCGACCGCCTCGCACATCGAGCATATACTGGCGCCGCTGGCCCGCGACGCTGCGCTGGTGACGATCCTGGATGGGCACCCCGCCGCGCATAGCTGGCTCGGCGGCGTGCGCGGGCAACGGGTGGTGCCGCTTGGGGTGGACCGGTTTGG
>DASWOJ010000048.1:0-3727 GCA_036398775.1 Acetobacteraceae bacterium | reverse complement strand
GTATCGAGTGTGGCAAGCCCATGTCAGTCCTGCTGGCAGAGTAGCTGACAGCTATTAACAAATTCTGACCCGAAATCCCCACGCAGAGACCTGCCAGGTATCCGATCCCTGCAACTCGCTGCTGGTCCTGCCGCGGCGGGCGTTCTATCCTTCCCTGCAACGGCCGCAACGGGCCGGCAGGAGGATGCTGTCCATGGCCACCGTATCCATACGCGGCGTCCGCAAGTCGTTCGGCGCCACGCCCATCCTGCATGGCGTCAGCGTCGAGATCGCCGACGGCGAGTTCACCGTGCTGGTCGGCCCCAGCGGCTGCGGCAAGAGCACCCTGCTGCGCATGATCGCTGGCTTGGAGGAGATTGACGGCGGCGAGGTCGCCATCGGCGGGCGCGTCGTCAACAAGGTGCCGCCGAAGCAGCGGGACATCGCGATGGTGTTCCAGAACTACGCGCTGTATCCGCATATGACGGTACGGGACAACATGGCTTTCAGCCTGCGCCTGGCGAAGGCGCCGCGGGAGGCGATGGACGAGCGGGTGGACCGTGCCGCCAGCATCCTGGGCCTGGCGGGGCTGCTGGACCGCTATCCGCGCCAGCTTTCAGGCGGGCAGCGGCAACGGGTGGCGATGGGCCGGGCCATCGTGCGCGACCCGCAGGTGTTCCTGTTCGACGAGCCGCTGTCCAACCTGGACGCCAAGCTGCGCGTGCAAACGCGGGCCGAGCTGAAGGACCTGCACCAGCGCCTGGGCACCACCACGATCTACGTCACCCACGACCAGATCGAGGCGATGACGATGGCCGACAAGATCGTCGTCATGCAGGGCGGACGCATCGAGCAGGTGGGGTCGCCCTTGGAGCTGTATGACCGTCCGGCCAACCAGTTCGTCGCCGGTTTCATCGGCAGCCCCGCCATGAACTTCCTGCCCGGCGCCGTCGAGGCCGGCGGCTTCCGCGCCGAGGGCGGCACGCTGTGGCCGCTGCCGCCCGGCGTCACGCAGTCCTACAACGATAACATGCCCGCTGTTTACGGTGTCAGGCCCGAGCACCTGCGGCTGGCCGAGGCCGGCGCCCCCGGTGCCGTTCCCCTGATGGTGCAGGTCGTGGAACCTACCGGCAGCGAAACCCAGGTGCATGGCCGCCTGGGCACCCTGCCCGTCATGGGCGCCTTCCGCGAGCGCGTGACCGTCCAGCCCGGCGCGCCCCTGAACGTCACCGCCGACCCCAGCCTGGTCCACCTGTTCGACCTGAAGACCGGCGTACGCCTCGTCGCCTGACCTGCTCCCTCTCCCTCCGGGAGAGGGCCGGGGTGAGGGAAGCCGCAAGCACAAAGCCCGACAACCATTGGAGGAAACCACCCATGACCATCACCCGCCGCCACCTCGGCCAAGCCTCGTTCGGCGTGGCGGGCCTCGCCGCCGCCGGGCTGCTCGGCCACCGCGCGCAGGCCGCCATACCGATTGCCGACGTGCCCCCCCTGGACCTGGCGGTCGAGAAGGGCGCCAGCCTGCGCGTGCTGCGCCCCAGCAAGTTCGTGGACCCGGACGAGACCATCTTCCGCGAGAACACCAAGCGCTTCGCCGACCAGTATGGCGTTCAGGTCCGGGTGGACTTCTCCGCCTGGGAGGACCTGCGGCCGCAGACGGCGGTGACGGCCAACACCGGCGCCGGGCCGGACGTGGTGGTGGGCTGGACGGACGACCCGCACATCTACGCCGACAAGGTGGTGGACCTGACGGACATCGCCACCTACCTCGGCAAGAAGTATGGCGGCTGGGCGCCGCTCGCCGAGCGCTACGGCAAGAAGTTCAAGACGGACCAGTGGATCGCCATTCCCATGGGCGGCAGCGGCGGCCCGGCCATCTACCGCGAAAGCTGGCTCAAGGAGGCCGGGTTCGACACGTTCCCGACCGGCATGGACGGGTTCCTGGACATGTGCCGCAAGCTGAAGAAGAACGGCCACCCCGCCGGCTTCGCGCTGGGCCATGCGGTCGGCGACGCCAATGCGTTCTGCCACTGGCTGGTCTGGTCGTTCGGCGGCACGATGGTCAACGAGGACAACCGCGTCACCATCAACAGCAAGGAAACCGTGGAGGCGCTGAAGTACTCCAAGGCGCTGTACGAGACCTTCATCCCCGGCACCAACTCCTGGCTGGACACCGGCAACAACAAGGCGCTGCTGGCCGGCGAGATCGGGGCGACGCAGAACGGGGTGTCGCTGTACTTTTCCGCCAAGAACAGCAAGGAGCCGGCCATCGCCGCGATGGCCGCGGACCTGAACCACGCCCGCATGCCGATCGGACCCGTCGGCCGCAGCACGGAACCGGCGCTGGCGATCAACGCCATGGTGTTCAAGCACACCAAGGCGCCGAATGCCGCCAAGGCCTATCTCGCCTTTATGATGGAGGCGCCGCAATACGACCATTGGCTGACGGACAGCTTCGGCTACTGGTCGCAGCCGCTGCGCGCCTACGCTGAGAGCGATGTTTGGAAGAAGGACCCGAAGATCGCGGTGTTCAAGGACACCATGGAGAAGTCGTTGTGGCTGGCCTATCCCGGGCCGATCACCGAAGCGTCGGGTGCGGTCGCCGCGGATTACGTGATGGTGGACATGGTGGCGGGAGCCGCGACCGGCGCCAGCACGCCGGAGGACGCGGCGAAGGAGGCGGAGCGGCGGGCCAAGCGTTACTATCGGTAGCCGGAGGACGCCGCCGGGCACAATGGCCCGGCGGCACACACCTCAAGCCGCCTGCGGCGCCTTCAGCCGGTCGCTGAACATCTTCCGCAGCTTGGCAACCTTCGGCGTGATGACGGCCCGGCAGTAGCCCGACCAGGGATTGCGGGCGTAGTAGTCCTGGTGCTCGTCCTCCGCCCGCCAGAACTGCATCAGCGGCACGATCTCGGTCACGATCGGGCGGCCCCATACCCCCGCGGCATCCATCTCCGCCTTGACCTCGCCGGCCGTCCGCGCCTGCGCGTCCGAGTGCGTCAGGATGATGCTGCGATACTGCGGACCGACGTCGGCGCCCTGCTGGTTCGGCGTGGTCGGGTCGTGCAGGGTGAAGAACACGCGCAGGATGTCGGCGTAGCTGATGACCGCCGGGTCGAACGTGACCTGGACGACCTCGGCGTGGCCGGTGCGCTTGCCGCAGACCTGTTCATAGGTTGGGTTGGGAATGGTGCCGCCGGCGTAGCCGGACACGCTGGACTGCACGCCGCGCAGGCTGGTGAATACCGGCTCCAGGCACCAGAAGCAGCCGCCGCCCAGGGTTGCGACCTCGAAGTTCGTATCAGCCATATTTAGCCTCCTTACTGGTGGAGGAAATGGTGCGCGCCGGGGCCGATGTGAAGCCGCCGATGTGAAGCCTACGCCGCAGGCGCTCCCGGCTGCCGCAGCGGATGCGCGTCGGCGAACGCCGGCAGCGCCATGCACGCGGCCTGGATGCGCCGCACCGCCGGAAACGGCTGCAGGTCCGCCCCGAACCGCTCCGACCCGGCGACGTGGCTCGCCAGGCAGCAATCCGCCATCCCAGGCGCATCCCCGGCGCAGAACGGCCCGGCGCCCACCTGCGCCTCATAGGCCTGCAGGCCCAGCGTGAACCAGTGCGCTGCCCAAGCCCTGCGGGCCGCGTCGTCCACTCCGAATGTCTTGCCCAGGTAGCCCTGCACCCGCGGCACCACCAGCGGATGCGTGTCCGCGGCCGTGATGGCGCACAGGGCGCGGACCCGGGCGC
>DASWOJ010000047.1:0-2559 GCA_036398775.1 Acetobacteraceae bacterium | reverse complement strand
AGCGACGCCTGGAAGCAGCGGCTGCTGACGCTGAAGGAGGGCGACGTCTTCCTGAACAAGTTCAGCCCGACCGGCTTCTATTCCAGCGCCGTCAACAACGGTTTCATCCAGGAACTGCGCGAGCGCAACGAGCACCAGGTCGCTTACACTATGGAGCCGGTGGGCGAGCACACCGCCGCCTTCGGCGTCGGCCCGCGGCAGCGCATCGTCTATCTGACGCCGGTGGATCTGGGCCGGGCCCAGCACTGGATCGCCGCCGGCTTCACCGAGGCGCTGCGCACCCCGGACAGCACGCTGATCTTCGTCACGCCGGAGAAAACGGCCGAGATCCTAGAAGACCAGGCGGATTGCATGGGCTGCCTGAGCCAGTGCCGCTTCTCCAACTGGGCGCAGCACGAGCCGGACTTCACCAACGGCAAGAAGGCCGACCCGCGCAGCTTCTGCATCCAGAAGACGCTGCAGGAGGTGCGCGAGGAGAATCTCGCCCCGGCAGGGCTGGAGCACAACCTGATGTTCAGCGGCCACAATGCGTACCGCTTTGCGTCGGACCCGTTCTACTCGAATGGGTTCATCCCGACGGTGAAGCAGTTGGTCGAGCGGGTGCTGACCGGGCGCTGAGTGCAGCCGCATTTGCGGGGCTCTGCGCCCCCCTCCGCCAAAGGCCGTTTGCGTCCAGTGTTTATGGGTCGTTTTGTGTCGCGTGCAAGAAAGGTCGGGCTCTGCCCGAACCCGCAAGGGACCGGAGGTCCCTTGACCCAAATTCATTGATAGAATCATTGGTTTCCAAAGGCCTACGGCCTTTGGCGGGTCGAGGGCAGAGCCCTCGCCTTGCCTCACAACACTGAACGCATTGCGGGTGTAGGGCAGCGCTCTGCCCCCAAAAAAGCCCGGCGGCGGACACCCAGTCCGCCGCCGGGACGCAACGGGTCAGGCGATCCGCCGCTCCTCCACCACGATCGTGTCCTCGATCTGCTCGTCCTGGTACATCCACCGGGCCAGCAGCCCGGCGATGACCGCGCCCAGGATCGGTGCGATCCAGAACAGCCAGAGCTGCGCCGTATAGGCCCCGCCCGCGAACAGCGCCGGCCCGGTGCTGCGCGCCGGGTTGACGGAGGTGTTGGTCACCGGGATCGAGACCAGGTGGATCAGCGTCAGCGCCAGGCCGATCGGAATGCCCGCGAAGCCGGAGGCCGCGCCCTTGGAGGTGGTGCCAACGATGATGAACAGGAAGAAGAAGGTCATCACCGCCTCGCAGACGAAGCAGGCCACCACGCCATACTTGCCCGGGCTGAGGTCGCCGTAGCCGTCGGAGGCAAAGCCGCCCGGCACCCAGTCGGGCTTGCCGGACGCAATCAGCCACAGCACCGCGGCCGCGGCGATGGCGCCGATGACCTGGGCGATGATGTAGGGGATCACGTGCTTGCTCGCGCAGCGCCCGGCCGCCCAGAGCCCGACCGTAACCGCCGGGTTGAAATGCCCGCCGGAGATGGGGCCGACCGCATAGGCCATGGTCAGCACGGTAAGGCCGAAGGCGAAGGCGACGCCCATGAAGCCAATGCCAAGCGCCGGGAAGGCCGCGGCCAGCACGGCCGCGCCGCAGCCGCCAAAGACCAGCCAGAATGTGCCAAAGAACTCCGCCACGACGCGGCGAGTCATATCGTTTTTCATAAGGCCTCCGTTCCGTTTTAGGCCCGGACCGTGCCACCGGGGGACGGGCGTTTCAATCGCCAAAAGGAAGCGGAGGTAATCGTACGCGTGATCTTTATTGGGGTAGCGATCTTAGCAATTGTCGTGCCTTTATAACGGTCACCACGTCCGCTAATGCTGTTCCGGCGCGCCGCCAGACGTCACACTCTCTGGTCACGATAGAGCCGCCGATGCATCGTGGCAGCCGGCCGGACGCGATGGAACGCATGGACGGGCGCGCGTGGAATTATGATACGGCGCGGCCTCTTGTGCCGAAACCATGTACCCGCGCCCCGGCCGTTGACCCCGGACAGCCTGCCACTCACCCGGACGGCCCGTGACGATGCCCAGCCGGCTCGGTTCGGAATCGCCGCCTCCTCCCGGCTTACCGATACTCGCGATCTTGTGAAGCGCGAACGCTTGCCCGGCGTCCTGCCGAATGGCGGGACGCACCGTGATTTAGGACTATATTCCTTTTATGTTAAATATAGTGACGTTTTGTATTCGAGAATTCCATGCCCGCCAATGACAGTTGGACTTATCAAGGACGAAAAGAACATGGATGGTTCGGCGACGGCACCAAGCCGGAGAGCGGCGATGATGGGCCGGAGTTGTTCGCCCCGCGCAACGCCGGTGAGCGGGTCGACTATGCGGCGCGCACCGTCATCGCCGGCCTCAGCCGCAAGGACCGGCAGCACCCGGCGGCGACGTTCAGCAAGCTAGGCCTGGCCCGGCTGCCCAACGTGGTGCTGGCGAGCTATGGCGCATCCGGCCTGTCGCGGGATGCATTCCGGCAGCATTTCTTCAACCCCTATACGAGCGATGCGGCTGTAGACCAGTGGCGCGAAGCGGCCAAGGCGTTGGTCGAAGCCC
>DASWOJ010000046.1:0-5331 GCA_036398775.1 Acetobacteraceae bacterium | reverse complement strand
ACCACGCACGCTGCATAACCGCGGGGTGGAGCAGCCCGGTAGCTCGTCAGGCTCATAACCTGAAGGTCACAGGTTCAAATCCTGTCCCCGCAACCCAAACCAACCCAAACCATACGCCAACACAACTATGCGCCCCGCGCAGACAAGCATGGGGCGACGATAAGACAGGTTGGGAAAATCGTCTGCCGCTCCTTTGGCCTACCCGCCGCAAGCTGGTTGCAGTGCTGTAGCCACAGCCCAGTCAGACGACCTCTGCGCTTGTCAGTCCAACCCAGCACTCCGGCGCTAGCATTGACAGAAGGCCTCAAAGTTCAGACCGGCTTGTGCAATCAGTCCGGCCGCGACATGCGGGCTAGTACCAGCATACGCCGATGGCCCGCCCCCACATAAAACCATGCCGGCGCCAAATGTGCTGCCCCGCAGCAAGGCGCATGAATTGCAGCAATGAACCGGGAATACGTTCTCGCAAACCTCCAACCGTTCCAAGCACATCCCTGCAGCCTGGGCACTCGGGCGCCAACGCCCGCCATATGCACTCCATGTAGTACCAGCATGTTGCCAGACTTAGCGATTACTGGAATACCTCGCGGAACCGCTGCCCCGAGAACAACAGAGGATTAGGGATGGACCAACTGACTGCAGAGGTCGCACAGGCGCCATCCGGACGTTTGCTGGACCGCAGCCGTACCGTGGCCAAGCCAGGCTTCAACCGCTGGCTCGTGCCGCCGGCCGCGTTGGCAATCCATCTTTGCATCGGCATGGCCTACGGCTTCTCCGTGTTCTGGCTGCCGCTGACCCGGGTGCTCGGCAATACCACCCCGGTCGCTTGCCCCGCAGGATACGGCATTCTCGACATGCTGGTCACGACGACATGCGATTGGCGAGTCGCCGACGTGAGCGTCATGTATACCTTGTTCTTCGTGTTCCTGGGATCGTCGGCGGCCATCTGGGGCGGATGGCTGGAGCGGGCAGGGCCGCGCCGGGCTGGAGTCGTCGCAGCGCTATGCTGGTGCGGCGGACTGGTGGCCTCCGCCGCTGGGGTTTACCTGCACCAGCTCTGGATGCTCTGGCTCGGCTCCGGCGTCATCGGCGGCATCGGCCTAGGACTCGGCTACATCTCTCCGGTGTCCACGCTGATCAAGTGGTTCCCGGACCGCCGGGGCATGGCGACCGGCATGGCCATCATGGGTTTTGGCGGCGGCGCGCTGATCGGTGCACCCCTGGCCGACATACTCATGAACACTTTCCGCACGCCGTCCTCGGTCGGCGCGTGGCAGTGCTTCCTGGCGCTAGCCGCGATATACGCCGTGTTCATGTTTGCCGGCGCATTCGGCTACCGGGTCCCCCCGGCAGGCTGGCAGCCCGAGGGCTGGGCGCCTCCATCCAGCACCAGCCGGCTCGTCACCACGCGGAACGTAGCACTCGGCGATGCGCATAAGACCCCGCAGTTCTGGTTGATCTGGGCCGCCCTGTGCCTCAACGTGTCGGCAGGCATCGGCGTGCTCGGCCTTGCCTCCCCGATGCTACAGGAGATTTTCGGCGGCTCGCTCGTCGGCCAGCCCGGCACCGGGTTTGCGGCGCTCGACGGGGCGCAGAGGCAGGCAGTGGCATCTATTGCCGCGGGCTTCGTTGGACTGCTGTCCCTGTTCAATATCGCCGGGCGTTTCTTCTGGGCGTCGTTCTCGGACCGGATCGGGCGCAAGCTGACCTACGCAACCTTCTTTGCATTGGGCATTGCCCTATATGCGTTGGCCCCCTGGGCGGCGCACAGCGGCAGCAAGGGCCTTTTTGTGGCCATGATGTGCGTCATCCTTTCAATGTATGGCGGCGGCTTCGCAACGGTCCCCGCCTACCTCGCCGACATGTTCGGCACTGCATACGTCGGCGCGATCCATGGCCGGCTGCTGACGGCCTGGTCCACAGCCGGCATCATTGGCCCGATCCTGATCACCCAGGTGCGCGAGGCTCAGAAGGCGGCTGGGGTGCCGTCCGACCTGGTCTATGACCGCACGCTCTACATGCTGGCAGGCTTGCTTGTCCTGGGCGCGATCGCGAACATGCTGATCCGTCCGGTGGCGCCGCGCTGGTACATGCCCGTTGCTGGACACGGGGCCGCGGCCGCGACAGTTGGCGGCGCCTCCGGCATCGGGCGCGGTGGCCTGACCTTGCCGGCCCTGGTCGCCTGGGCCTGCGTCGGCGTGCCGCTGCTGTGGGGCGTTTGGGTGACGCTCGGGAAATCCGTCATGCTGTTCATCTGATCATGGCACGCATCGGCTTCATCGGACTTGGCAACATGGGCGGGCCGATGGCCGCCAACCTGGTCCAGGCCGGGCACGGGGTGGCGGGCTTCGACCTGTCGCCCGCGGCCCTGGACGCCCTGCGGGCGGCAGGAGGAACGGTCGCAGCCACTGCCGCCGAAGCTGCGAAGGGCGCTGGCGTGGTGATAACCATGCTGCCTGCCGGTCAGCACGTGCGCGCCGTGCTGACCGGACCAGACGGCTTGCTCCCGCAGTTGTTGCCGGGGACGCTGTTGATCGACTGCTCCACCATAGACGTCGAGACCGCGCGCGCCGTGGCGGACGCAGCCGCTGCCCAGGGTTGCGCGATGCTGGACGCGCCGGTTTCCGGGGGCACGGTAGGCGCGTCGGCCGGCACGCTGACATTCATGGTGGGCGGCGAGGCAGACGCCTTCGCGCGGGCGCAGGACGTGCTGGGTGCGATGGGCAAGACCATCGTGCACGCCGGACCCGCCGGCGCAGGGCAGGCGGCCAAGCTGTGCAACAACCTGATCCTCGGCATCACCATGCTCGGCGTATCGGAAGCCTTTGCCTTGGCCGACAAGCTCGGGCTGTCGGCGCAGTCGCTGTTCGACATCAGCTCGAAATCCTCCGGCCAATGCTGGTCTCTGACCAGCTACTGCCCAGTGCCTGGCCCGGTCCCGTCATCCCCGGCGAATCGCGACTACCAGCCCGGCTTTGCCGCGGCCCTGATGCTGAAGGACCTGACCCTGGCGATGGAGGCTGCCAAGTCAGCCGGCGCTGCCGGGGTGCTAGGCGAGCAGGCGCGGGCCGCTTACGCCCACTTGTGCGATGCCGGAATGGGCGGCAACGACTTCTCGGTCGCTGCCCGGGCATTGCTTGCGGGCGGCATTGGCGGCTAGATCCGGCGCATGTTGACCGGAGTCGTCGTCCTGCAGCCTGTGCCGTCTCACGAACGCTGGCCGGCACGGGCCGAACGCGACATGGCGCGCGTGCGCCGCGCCCTCGGCCCGGCTTGCCTCGCAGTGCACCACGTCGGATCCACGTCTGTGCCAGGCTTGCACGCGGTTCCGGTCATTGACCTGGTTGCGGAACTGGAAGGCGGACTGCCCGCTGCTGCTGCCGTGATGCGCCTCCTGGTCCACGGCTTCGCTGCCGCCGCGCCGGAGCCGTCCTGCACCGTTCATGTTGCCGACGATGTGCTGACCGGGTACCGGCAGGTTGAGTTGCGCTGCTACCCTGCCGGGCATGAGGAGGTGCGGATGCTGGCTGCCTTCTTCGCGCTGCTGCGGTCAGCCCCGGCCATCGCCGCCGAGTATGACGCCATGAAACACGCCACCCGCGCCCGGCATGGCGCCGGCTCACCCGGCTATCGCGCGGAAAAGCTGGGGTGGATCCGCGGGCGTGCCGCCACCGAACCTCGGGCGGGCGCGCGGCCCTGACCGCCCTCGCAACCATGTTGGACCTGCGGTCCGATGCAGCCCGCGGCAACGCCGGGCGGATGGCCGCCCTCGTGCAGGAGTTGCGCGCCGCCGTGGACCGGATACGGCTTGGGGGCGGGGACTCTGCACGTGCCCGCCACGCGGGCCGGGGCAAGCTGCTGCCCCGCGACCGCGTCCGTCTGTTGCTGGACCCCGGCACCCCGTTCCTTGAGCTGTCCCAACTCGCCGCGCACGGGCTGTATGGCGGGGACATCCCGGCAGCCGGCATCATCACCGGGGTCGGCCGCGTTATGGGCCGTGAGTGCGTCGTCGTCGCCAACGACGCCACTGTGAAGGGCGGCACCTACTTCCCGATGACGGTGAAGAAGCATCTCCGCGCCCAGGAAATCGCGCAGCAGAATCGGCTGCCCTGCATCTACCTGGTGGACAGTGGCGGCGCCAACCTGCCGAACCAGGACGAGGTGTTCCCCGACCGCGACCACTTCGGCCGCATCTTCTACAACCAGGCGCAGATGTCCGCGGCCGGCATTCCGCAGATTGCCGTCGTGATGGGGTCCTGCACCGCCGGCGGCGCCTACGTGCCCGCCATGTCGGACGAGAGCATCATCGTCCGCAACCAGGGCACCATCTTCCTCGCAGGCCCGCCGCTGGTGAAGGCTGCGACCGGCGAGGTCGTGTCGGCGGAGGACCTGGGCGGCGGCGACCTGCACAGCCGGGTCAGCGGCGTCGTGGACCACCTGGCGGAGAGCGACCCGCACGCCCTGGGGATCGCCCGCCGCATCGTCGGCACGCTGAACACCACCAAGCGTCCCGGCGTCGCCCTGCGCGCGCCGCGTGAGCCGATCTATCCCGCTTTGGACCTTTACAGCATCGTCCCGGCCGACACGCGCGAACCCTACGACGTGCGGGAGCTGATCGCCCGCATCGTGGACGGCTCGGAGCTGGACGAGTTCAAGCGCCTGTATGGCCCGACCCTGGTGACCGGTTTCGCCCATATCTGGGGCATCCCGGTCGGCATCGTCGCCAACAACGGCATCCTGTTCAGCGAGTCCGCGCAGAAAGGCGCGCACTTCATCGAGCTGTGCGCCCAGCGCGGCATCCCGCTGGTGTTCCTGCAGAACATCACCGGCTTCATGGTGGGCCGGAAATACGAGAGCGGCGGCATTGCCAAGGATGGCGCCAAGATGGTCACCGCCGTCGCCACGGCGGGCGTGCCGAAGTTCACCGTGATCGTCGGCGGCAGCTTCGGCGCCGGGAACTACGGGATGTGCGGCCGGGCCTATTCGCCCCGCTTCCTGTGGATGTGGCCCAATGCGCGCATCAGCGTGATGGGTGGCGTCCAGGCCGCGAGCGTGATGGCGACGCTCCGGCGCGACAACCTGGAAGGCCAGGGCCGCACCTGGTCCGCCGAGGAGGAGGCCGCCTTCAAGGCGCCCATCGAGCAGCAGTATGAGGACCAGGGCAACCCCTACTACGCCAGCGCCCGCCTGTGGGACGACGGCGTGATTGACCCGGCGGACACCCGCATGGTGCTCGGCCTCGGCCTGTCCGCCAGCCTGAACGCCCCCGTGGAACCCTGGTCGGAGCAGCGGCGGGCCGCTGGCGGCTTCGGCCTGTTCCGGATGTAGCGG
>DASWOJ010000045.1:0-4440 GCA_036398775.1 Acetobacteraceae bacterium | reverse complement strand
CGCCGACGTGCTGATGGAGTTCGACTACCCGGAGATCTACGCGCCGCTCGACCTCGGCATCGGCCGCTGCCGCGTCAGCGTGGCGGAGCCGGTGGAAACCGCGGGCACCGACGACCCGGCCACCTGGTCCCGCGTGCGGGTAGCGACCAAGTATCCCGGCATCGCCCGCCGCCATTACGCCGCCCGCGGCATCCAGGCCGAAATCGTCCACCTCAACGGCGCGATGGAGCTGGCGCCGGGCCTGGGCCTGAGCCGCCTGATCGTGGACCTGGTGCAGACCGGCAGCACCCTCAAGGCCAACGGCTTGCAGGAAACCGAGGTGATCGCCCACGTCACCAGCCGCCTGATCGTCAACCGCACTGCGCTGAAAACCCAGCCCGAGGCCGTCGGCGCCTGGATCGCCCGCTTCCGCGCGGCCCTGGCCGGCATGGCATGAGGCGCCTGTCCACGGCGGACGCCGGCTTCGAGGCCGCCTTCGCCGCCCTGCTCGGCGAGGCGCGGGAGACCACCGCCCGCGTTGACGGCGCCGTCGCCGCCATCATCGCCGCTGTCCGCAGCCGCGGCGACGCGGCGCTCTGCGAATACACCGCCCAATTCGACCACCAGACCCTGACCCCCGCCACCCTGCGCGTGACCACGGCGGAGATTGACGCCGCCACCGCCGGCATCCCCGCCAGCCTTGCCGCCGCCCTGGACCTGGCGGCACAACGGATCGAGGCGTTCCACCGCACCCAGATGCCGGCGGACCTGCAGCACACCGACGCGGCCGGGCTGACTCTGGGAATGCGCTGGACCCCGCTCGACGCCGTGGGCCTCTACGTGCCCGGCGGCAAGGCGTCCTATCCGTCCTCCGTCCTGATGAACGCCCTGCCGGCCCGCGTCGCCGGCGTCGGCCGCATCGCCATGTGCGTGCCGTGCCCCGGCGGCGTGCTGAACCCGCTCGTGCTCGCCGCCGCCCGCCGCGCCGGCGTGACCGAGGTGTATCGCGTCGGCGGCGCCCAGGCCGTCGCGGCGATGGCCTACGGCACCGCCACCATCCCCGCCGTGGACCGCATCGTCGGCCCCGGCAACGCCTACGTCGCCGAGGCCAAGCGCCAGGTGTTCGGCCGCGTCGGCATAGACAGCATCGCCGGGCCGTCCGAAGTCGTGATCCTGGCCGACGGCGCCAACGACCCCCACCACGTCGCCCTGGACCTGCTGGCCCAGGCCGAGCACGACGAGGCCGCGCAGAGCATCCTCATCACCACCGACCCCGGCTTCGCCGACGCCGTAGCGGCAGCCGTGCTGGCCGAGCTGCCGGCGCTCCCGCGTGAGGCCATCGCCGGGGCAAGCTGGCGGGACCACGGCGCGGTCGTGCTGGTGCGCGACTGGGAGGAGGGTGCCCGCCTGACCAACCAGCTCGCGCCCGAGCACCTGCAGGTCATGGTCCCCGACCCCCGCGCCCTGTTCACCCAAATCCGCCACGCCGGCGCGGCATTCCTCGGTGCATACTGCCCGGAGGCGGTGGGCGACTACGTGGCCGGTCCGAACCACGTCCTGCCCACCGGGCGCACCTCCCGCTTCGCCTCGGGCCTGTCGGTGTATGACTTCATCAAACGCACCACATGGGTGGAGTCCGGCCCCGCCGCCCTGGCCAAGGTCGGCCCGGCCGCAGTAGCCCTAGCCGAAGCCGAAGGCCTGCAAGCCCACGCCCGCAGCATAGCAGTCCGGCTTTCGTCTCCCTCCCTCTCCGGGAGAGGGAGAGGGTGAGGGAAGCCGCCAGCACCGCCCCAGCCCATCCAAGCCCAGCCGGCATCGCAGCCGGACAGCTTAGCGCCGGCTGCCTCCCTCACCCCAATCCTCTCGCAGAGGGGGTGGGAGCAGCCCCGGGTTGATCCCACCCCCTGCCAGCATCACATTTCGCCGTGAAATCAAACCCCGTCCCCCAACAAGACCAAGGAACCTGATGTCCAAAGAAGACATGATCGAATTCAGCGGCACCGTCATGGAGTTGCTCCCCAACGCCATGTTCCGCGTGAAGCTGGACAACGAGCACTCCATCCTCGCCCATACCTCAGGCAAGATGCGCAAGAACCGCATCCGCGTGCTGGCCGGGGACCGTGTGAACGTGGAGATGACGCCCTACGACCTCAGCAAGGGCCGGATTACATTCCGCTTCAAATAGGCCCGCTCCAAGCCGCCCCGGTCCAAGCAGAGTTGGTCCAGGCAACGCCGGCCCAAGCAAAGCCGGCCCAAGTCAGCCCGTCCACCGGAACAAGCAGCGCCCCCCTGATCCTGGCCTCCGCCAGCCCTAGGCGCCTCGCCTTGCTGGCCCAGGCCGGCATCACCCCGGACCGCGTGATGCCCGCCGGCATCAACGAAACGCCCCGCCGCGGCGAGCTGCCCCGCCCCTATGCCGAGCGCATGGCGGCCGAAAAGGCCCGCGCCGTCGCCCAGCCCGGCGCCTACACCCTCTCCGCCGACACCGTCGTCGCCCTGGGCCGCCGCATCATGCCAAAGGCCGCAGACGAGGCCGAGGTCCGCACCTGCCTGACCCTGCTGTCCGGGCGTCGGCACCACGTCCTGACCGCCCTGATGCTGATCGCGCCCGATGGAGGCGTCTCCTCCCGGGTGTCGGACAGCGTCGTCGGCTTCGCCCGCCTGACCCCGGCCCAATTGGACGCCTATGCCGCGTGCGGCGAGGGGGTGGGCAAGGCCGGCGGCTACGCCATCCAGGGCCGAGCCGCCGTTTTCGTGCGCTTCCTGTCCGGCAGCTACAGCGGCGTTGTCGGCCTGCCGTTGTTCGAGGCGTCGCAGGTGCTGCGCGGGCGCGGCTACCCCGTGCCGTGACCACCCGGCTCCTGGCGGCGTGCAGCCCCGGAGAGGTGCGTGTTTCTGTTGTGCAAGACGGCGCGCTGCTTGACTACGCCATATGGCGCCCCGGCCGTCCGGACGGCGTGGGCGACCTCTTGCGCGGCCGGGTAATGGCGCGGGTGCCGGCGATGGCCGGGGTCTTCGTGGCGCTGCCCGGCACGGACGGCTTCCTCCCGGACAGCGAGGGCGGCGCCGGGCTATCGGACGGCATGGCGGTCGGCGTGCGCGTGACCCGGGCGGCGCAGGGCGGGAAGGGGCCACGCCTGACGGCCAGCGGCGTCGCCCCGGTCTCCCCGGGCCCGCCCGTCCTGCTGTCCCGCGGCCCCGGCGCGGTCGAGCGCCTGGCCGCCCTGCACCCGGACGCGCCCGTCATCGCCGATAATCCCGCGCTGGTGGCGCAGCTCCGCCCGGCGCTCGGTGCCCGCATCGCCGTCGGCCCCGTGCTGGACGACGCGCTGCTGGGCTGGATCGAGGCGCTTGCCAGCCCCGACGTCCCGCTGCCCGGCGGCGCCCGCGCCAGCATCCATCCGACGCCCGCCCTGGTCGCCATAGACGTGGACGCCGGGAGCGCAACGTCCGACCGCCGGGCCAAGCCCGCGGCGCAGATGGCCGCCAACCTCGCGGCGCTGCCGGAGATCGCCCGGCAGATCCGCCTGCGCAACCTGTCCGGCGCCATCCTGGTGGACGTGGCCGGCATGAGCCTGCGCCGCCGCCCCGCCCTGGCGCCAGCCTTCGCCGCGGCACTGGCCGGCGACCCGCTGCGCCCGCGCTTCCTGGGCTTCACCGTGCTGGGATTGGCCGAGATCATGCGCCCCCGGGCGCATCCGCCGCTGCACGAGCTGCTGCGCGGCCCGCACCCCGCCGGGCTGGCGGCGCTGCGGGAGCTGATGGTCGCCGCAGCCGCCGAGCCTTCCGTTGCCTTCGCCCTGCGCTGCGCTCCGGACGTGGCGGCGGCGCTGGCGGACGATGCCGTGGCGCTGCCGGACCTTGCGCGCCGCACCGGCCGGCCCCTGATAGTGCAGCCCGACCCTGGGCTGCCCCCGTTGGGCTGGACCGTCGAAAGGACCGCGCGTGCCTGACCCGCTGCACACCGCCAAGCCCTGCCCGATCTGCCGCCGCCCCGCAACGGAGCCGCGCTTCCGCCCATTCTGCTCCGCCAGATGCGCCGACGTGGACCTGGGCCGCTGGTTCGGCGGCGCCTACGCCATCCCCGGCCCCCCGCCGGAACTGGACGAAGACCCCCCAGCAAACCGGGAAGACTGACCTCGTCCTTCTCCCTCCGGGAGAGGGCCGGGCTGAGGGAAACGGCAAGCGCCAAACCTCCCCTCTGAAGACCAGGTTGGCGCTGCGCCCAGAACAGGCCGCTTCTGTATGGCCTTCAACCCGCTCCCGACGAGGGACGGGCCAGCATCCCCCGTTTTGTCACAAGCCGGACTTGATCCCCGTCGCCGCCTGCGCTACCTGACGGCTCCCAACGGGGCCCAGGTAGCTCAGCTGGTAGAGCATGCGATTGAAAATCGCAGTGTCGGTGGTTCGACTCCGCCCCTGGGCACCATTCCCTCTGACCGCAGGCGCCTCTAAGCCGCC
>DASWOJ010000044.1:0-11409 GCA_036398775.1 Acetobacteraceae bacterium | reverse complement strand
ATCGAGGATGCGGCGGCGGCAGTGGCCGGCGTGCCGAATCTGGACCTGACGGCGGAGCTGATCACCCATCGCTTCACGCCGGGTTCGAAGGAGGTGCTGCAGGGCTGGTATCCCGGCAGCAGCCTGGAAATGGACGAAGAGCAGCGCAGCCGTAAGACGACCAAATTCGGCTCGACCAAATGGGTGTTCACACGTGAGGTTATGGGCGACCTGCGGACCCACCTGGAGCGCAGCATCGCAGAGCGGCTGCCAATGGCGCGGGTGCTATACTGGACGTAGGACGCCGGCTTACCCCTCCCATTTCCTCCAAGAGGGACAGGGCTGCGTCAGCTTCGCAATCCGCAGTGCATCCCAAGCCGCCTATGGATTAGATGGACGGCGCCATGATGAAACTAAGAAAGCCTCCACGGTCCAACACATTTCATGCACTAGCTAATTACTTGCCTATGTAGGCTGCCAAAACCTCTGCAAGAGCAAATACAATTCAGGTGGCCTCTCTCACCCCAACCCTCGCCCGGACGGAGAGGAAGCAGTTGCCCCCTTCCGCCTCGTCCACCCCGCCATCTTCGCCATCCGCCGCAACCCCGCCATCTGCTGCTGCAAATACGTCCCCGTAGCCAGTGCCTCCTCCGCCGAGGGGTCCCCCGTCCGAACATAGGCCCGGTCAAAATCCGCCGTCCGGAACAGCATGTCCCACCACGGCAGGATCGCCCCGTAATTAGCACTTCGCTGCCCCGCCGCCAGCACCCCATGATGCGCCCGGTGGAACCGCGGCGAGATCAGCAGCCGCTCCCCCAGCCACCCGAACGACACTCGCGCATTTGCATGGGACAGCGACTCCAGCAGCCGCAGCAGCAGCACCAGCAGCGGGAACTGCAGCGGCGGGATGCCGATCAGCAGCGCAATCGCCGTGAACCATACGAACCCGATCAGGTCGTCCAAAACATGGTTGCGGTCATCCGACCAGAACGTCATCTGCCGCTGCGCATGGTGCAGCGAGTGCAGCGCCCACCACCAGGCAAACCGATGCGACAGCCGGTGCCGCCAATACTCGGCAAAGTCCAATATGACGGCATAGGCCAGGAACGTCAGCACGTGATGCCCCAGCAGGGCCGGCGCCAGCCGCTCCAAGGTCGGCGGCACCCAGCCGTGGTCAGTCATCCAGCCGTTCAGCGCCACCTGCAACTGATAGAACAGCACGAACGTCACCAGCGGCAGCACGCCGACGCGGGAGATCAAGGTGTAGAGCACGTCCACCCAGACCGCCTTCGCATCCGGCCAGTGTTCCACCGGGCGCCACCGCTCCAGCGGCAGGCACACGGCGAACGTGATGACGACCTGCGCCAGCCCGTAGCAGGCGAACAGCGCCCAGCCGAACGAGATTTCATCCCACTGCATCATGTCCAGCGCATACAGCGCTGGCAGCAGCACGGTCTCCTGTAGCCACCCGGCTGCCAGGCTGAACGGGTCGGTCATCGCGCCGCCACCGTCGCCGGCGGCGCCCCAGTGGTCAAGAAGATGCCATGCGGCGACCGTCCCACGGGATACGATTGCAGCGTCCCGCTGACCGGGTCCAGCACCCCGACCTTCTGGATGAAGCGCTGGGTGATCCACAGCTTGCCGTCGGGCGCGAAGTCAATGCAGTCGGGTCCGCCGGGCACGCGGTAGGTGCGGATGACGGCCAGGGTCTGCGGGTTTACCGACACCGTCGTGCCGTCCACCCGGTTGTTGACCCACAGCGTCTTGCCATCCGGCGACAGAAACAGCTGGTGTGCGCCGCGCCCGGTATGGACCCGCTGCTCGGTATGGCCATCCACCGGGTCCAGCACGGCGAAGAAGTCGGTCCCCATGTCGGCCACCAGAAGCTTGCCATTCAGCCACATGATCCCTGCAGGCGTGCTGCCGACCTCCGCCGTCCACGCGACAGCCTGCCGGTGCAGGTCCAACGCGGCGACCTTGTTGGTCCCCTGCAGGGTCACATAGGCCATGCTGCTGTCCGGCGAATAGGCGACGTGGCTGGGCATCGTGCCGAGCGGGAAGCGCTTCACCAGCGCCATCGTCGCCGCGTCGTAAACGTCCACCTGGTTGCGGGCCAGGCCAGTCACCACCAGCCACTTGCCGTTGGGGCTGAACGCCAGATGGTAAGGATCGGCAACCGGCATACGGTGCAGCACCTCCCCGGTGTGGGGGTCGAGGAACAGCATCTCGTTGCCCCCGGCGTCGCCCACCAGCAATTCCCGTCCGTTGGGGCTGAGCGCGACGTGGTGCGGCTCCCGCAGCACGGGGATGCGCCGCAGCTCGGTGCCCCGCTCCATGTCCAGGATGCTGAGCGTCGCATCACCGGAGTTAATCACGATGGCTACCCCGGCCGCGCTGGCGGCCACGGGTGCGGCCAGGAGAAGCAGGGATAGAAGCAGGGCTAAAAGCCGCGACGATGGCAAAAGGCGCATGGAAAACCCCATCCGTGACGGCCGACGCAAGGTGCGGCGCTGATGTGCCGCGAAGCTTATCACGTTCAAGCCATTGTTGGACGGTCCTGGCAAGCCGTTCCGCCCTGCCTGGCAACACGTGGCCGGCATGACACAAAAGATGACACAAAAGTTAGGTCTGACGGGTTGCCTAAATCGCCGTGGAATGACACCCATGTGAAGGCGGTTGAGATCATATCTGGTTGATAGGGCTGTTTTCCAACCCATTGTATCGCCGCCGCGACCGCCTGCATGGGTCGAGCCTGCATGGGAAACGATATGTCCGAGTTGCCGCCTGCGCCGATACGCATCCTGGTCGTGGAAGACGAGTTCCTGATTCGCCTGACCCTGACCGAAGCGTTGGGCGACGAGGGCTTCGAGGTCCTGGAAGCCGAAACCGGCGACGCCGCCCTGCCGATGCTGGAACCGGGATCCGGCATCCGCCTGCTCCTGACCGACATACAGTTGCCGGGGTCCTTGAACGGCTTCGCCCTGGTGGACCGGGCACGTCAGGCCCTGCCCGGCCTGCCGGTGATCTACATGACTGGCAGGCCGGACCCGGCCAGTTCGGCATCGGCGTCACGGCTCGACGTGTTCATCTCCAAGCCATACACCCTGACCGACATCTGCAACGCCGCAAAGCAGCTGACCGCCGCCCACAGCACGAGCGGAGTCTGATTCGGCGCCAGTGCACGTCGCAGGCAGGTCCAGAGCCGCAGCAACGGATCTGAACCTGCAAGTCTCTGCTCCCAACCAAAACCCAGACCACCTTGCGGCCAGTCTGGACCCAAGCCGGTCTAGGGCAGTGCCTTGGGCAACCGCGCCAAGCTGCCCGCACGGGCGGCATCCACCGCGGCATCCGCGTCCTCCCGCAGCATCAGACGTTCCGCCACCAGCCCCTCGGCCGCCCGGCGCACTGCCGCCGGGTAACTGTCGGGATACGGGTAGCGCAGGCTGAGCGGCAGCCTCGGGTCGCCGGCGGTGGCGATCACCGGTAGCGGGATGGCGCTGCCGGCAAGGCTGCACAGCTCCCCCTCGGCATAGCCGGCACGGCGCAAGTTCCAGCCGGCATAGGTTGCCATCGGCGCCTCGACCTCCGGCAAGCGTATGCCGGCGATGGCGTGGCCATCCCCGTCCGTGCGCGGCACGAACACCGGATACGGGCGGCCCGGCACCGGCGGCTCCCGGTCCCGGTTCACCTCCGTCACCCGGTTGAGCAGCCCGGCATATGGCACGCCGGGCAGATGCGGAAACACGTCCGACGCTGGCGGCACCAGCGTGCCATGCGCCAGCATCGGGTAGCGGCTGGTAGGCGGGCGCACCTCCTCCCGCACCCATTCGTCCATTGCCGTCAGCAGCGCACGCATCGCCGCGCCGGGATGCAGCGGATTGGACGGCATCGCGCAGGCGGCCAGAGGCTCGCTGACCAGTCCCGGCGTGCTGGAATGCGGCAGCCCCGCCAGCATGTAGGCACGCACGTTGAGCGGCAGGTCCAGGTGGTGGCCCTGCGTGTCGGTCACCAGCAAGGAGGCGCGGGCCTGATAGGCTTCGCTGTCGGTGTCCACCTGCATGACGGCCGGGCAGGTGTGCGTCGCCTCGCACCGGGCCAGCAGCCCATCGGTCATGCCGGTCAGAGCATCAATCGTGCTGCTGTAGGTGAAGGGGAAGCCGTCCCCGGGAAACAGGTGGTCCTCGTGCTGACGGGAGAAGCGTCCGGGCTGCGACCAGCGGGCGTTGGTGAAGCTGCGCCGGGCGCCGCTGATGAACGGCATCACTGCGTCGAACACGGGCCGTCCGTCCTCGTCGTCGTTGAAGCCCTGATACAGCATGTCCTTCAGGAACCGCCCGCTTTGCGACACCCCGACAGCGTAGGCATGGCTCGCCTCCGGCGCCCCGCCCCGGGCCAGCGGGCCGCCGTCGTGCCGCAGGAACGACACCAAGTCCCGCACCGCGGCGAAGCCCATGCCGCCCACCACCGGGTCGCGGGCGGTGTAGATGAACTCATAAATTGCCCCGGCGTCGAAGCCATCCGGCCGCGTCACCTCGACCCGCCGCGGGTCCAGCATGCGCCAGGACAGGCCCGGCGGAGTCTGCCGCGGGTCTGCTTCCCGGTTGCGGACCGTGAGGGTCGCCTGCACCGGCTCGGCCACGGGATAGGTCAGTGTCCAGCCGGCAGGGTTCGCCGTATTGTCCCAGATGAACTCCTCGCGCGACGTGCCGGTGACGCCGGTCAGCACTGGCGCCTGCAGCGCCATCAGGCCGCCGCCGGTTGGCACGTCGTGCTGCCAGCCGCTCCAGACTACGGTGTAGCCCTGGCGCATCAGGAAGCCGTTGCCGGCGTCGGCACCGCTGCGCACCGCGTTGCCCAGCGGCGCGTCGTTGAGCAGATTGAGGCCAAGCTTCCGCCCGCGGTTCACCACGTCATACAGCAGCACGCCGTTGCCGCGAGTGGGATCGGTGGGCCGCAGGATCACCACGTCGGAGGTCGCCAATACCATCCCATCGGCGTTCCGCGGAGCCTGGGCCAGGTCGGCAATTCCCGCATTGTGCGGGTCGGCCGGGTTCAGCGCGACCGTGGCGCGGGCCTCGATCCGGTCATAGGTGCCGGCAGAGCCGAAGCCGCGTCCGTCAAAGGCCGGGCTGACCACTTCCAGAACCTCCAGCCGCAGCAGCCGCGCCTGGGCAGGAGCAGCCGCAGCCAGCATCAGCAGCATCGTCATCGCACGGATCACGGCGAGTCCTCCGGTGTTGGCCGCAAGCCTAACCGATCCAGCGCCAGAGCGGAATCTACTCCCTCTCCCTGCGGGAGAGGGCCGGGCGAGGGAAGCAGCAGGCCCCGCCTTCTCCCGTAAGCGAACCGCTCCAGGGTGGGCGGTGACCGCGCTTGCCGTTTCCCTCACCCCAACCCTCTCCCGGAGGGAGAGGGAGCCAGAGGCACCGGCACGGCTTGTTCCAACACCCGCGCGCCGCGCAGCACCAGGTCATCCCTGTATAACCCCGCCGCAAGCTGCACCGACCGCGGCAGCCCCGCCGCCGTCATGCCCAGCGGCATTGTGATGGCCGGCTGCCGCGTCAAGTTGAACAGCAGCGTCCAAGGCGCCCAGTCCCGCAGCAGGGCCGCCAGCGCGTCCCCCGTCGGAGCATCGGCCAGCGGTGGCGGCCCCGGGACGGTCGGACACAGCACCAGGTCGAACCGCCGGTGGAACAGCGCCATGCGGTGCGCCGCCTGCACCCGCGCCGCCTCCCCCGCCACCACCGCCAGCCCTCCTGCCCCGGCGTGATGCGCGGCCACGTCCGTGATGCCTGCATCCAGCAGCGCCCGCTGCTCCGGCGTCATCGCCGAGGCCAAAGCCGCCAGGGACAGGCCCCAAAGCTGCGCGAACGCCGCGCCGGCATCGGGCAGCCCCGGGTCCTCGTCCACGATCTCCGCCCCGGCATCGGCCAGGATGGCGGCGGCCTGCTCTACCGCGGCGATGCCATCCGCATCCACCGGGGCGTCGAAGCCCGGCGCGCGCAGGACCGACACGCGCAGGCCCGCCACCCCGTCCTCAATCCCCATCCGCCAATCCCGGGGATCATCCGGCAGGCAGTAAGGGTCGCGCCGGTCATGCCGCGCCAGCGCCGACAGCATCAGCGCGGCATCCCGCACCGTCCGGGTCAGCGGCCCGGCGCAGCTCACGCCGCCGAAGGCGCTCAACGGCCATTGCGGCACCCGGCCGAAGGTCGGTTTCAGCCCCACCACGCCGCACCAGGCCGCGGGGATGCGAACGCTTCCCCCGGCGTCGGTGCCCAGGTGCAGCGGCCCGAACCCTGCCGCCGCCGCCGCGCCCGCGCCGGACGACGATCCGCCCGGCGAGTAGGCCGGGTTCCAGGGATTGCGGGTGATCCCGTGCAGCGGGCAGTCGCCGGGCGACTTCCAGCCGAACTCGGTCGTGGTGGTCTTGCCCACGATAACGGCGCCTGCCGCCTTCAGCCCCAGCACGGCCGGACCGTCCACGGCGGCCGGATCGGCCGAGGTCGTGCGGCTACCCCTGCGGGTCGGCAGGCCCGCCATGTCCACCAGGTCCTTCACCGTGCACGGCACGCCGTCCAGCGCGCCCAGCGGACGCCCGGCCCGCCACCGTCCCTCGCTTTCACGCGCAGCCAGCAGCGCCCGCGGGTCCATGACGGCGAACGCATTCAGCGCGGGGTTATGGCGGGCAACACGCTCGGTCACCGCCTGAAGCGCCTCGACCGGGCTGAGGCCGCCGCGGGCATATTGCGCCAGCAGGTCTTCGGCGGACATGGTGGCGGGATCATCGCTCATCGGGCGCCTCGTTCGGTGCGGTGGGGAACCAGCCAGCCCATCGCGGCTTCCGGCTCGGCGTCGGTGCTGGGCAGATAAGGCTTGATGTCCAGCAGCGGCGTGCCGTCCATGCAGTCGAGGTAACGGACCCGCAGCCGCCCCGGCCCGTCCGTGCCGTCGAACGCCACCACGGACAATCCGACGGGATTGGGCCGCAGCGGCGCGCGGGTGGCGAACACGCCGCGGGGTTGGCCGTCGAACGGCGGGATTATGTGCAGCCCATCGTCCTGCGGCCCCAGCCAATACAGCAGGATCAGGTGCGAGAATCCCTCCAGCGCCAGCAGTCCCGGCAGGTAGGCCGCATCCACGGCGGCGATGCAGGGCGGCGCCGGGTCATGCTGGCGGCCGTTGCGGGGGCAGTCGTCTATGGTGCGGAACGGGGTGTGCAGGGTGCCGATGGGACGCAGCAGCACTAGGACACCTGCGTCAAGGACACCTGCCTCAAGCCTGGGCCACCGCGGCGGACCAGGGCGACATCGCGTCACTGATGCCGGTCCGCATCCCGTCCCGCTGCAGGATCAGGTTGGGGCAGGCGAAGTTCACCGGCAGTACGCCGTGCTCCACGACCTCCACCGGCCCGTCCGCCGTCAGGGCGTCGAGCACGTCCTGCGGCAGGCGCGCATCGGCATGGACCGTCGTGGCATCCGACACGTCGATCCGGGGCTGATGCGCCGCCGCCGCCGGGTCCATGCCGGCATCCACGAAGGCCAGCATCTGCACCACCGACGCCAAGATGCGCCGCCCGCCGGACGCGCCCGCCGCCAGCACCGGGCGGTCGCCGTCAGGCCCCGCCTCGCGCACGATCACCGGGCACATGTTGGTCAAGGGCCGCTTGCCCGGCGCCATCGAGTTCGGCTGCCCCGGCCGCGGGTCGAACCACATCACCCCGTTGTTCATCAGCACCCCGGACGCTGGCAGCACCACCCGGCTGCCCATCGAGGACAGCAGCGTCGTCGTCATCGCCACCATCGTCCCGGCCTCGTCGCACACCGTCAGGTGCGTGGTGCAGCTTTCGGCCGCCTTCGGCTCGGCGTCGCCAAGGCCCTCCAGGCGCTCGGCATACCCGGCCTTCAGGGCGCGGGCCAGCGCCGCGAACCAGGCGGCGTCCGGCGTGCCCTCAACCGCCGGCAGCCCGTCCAGCACCCGCGCCAGCGTCGGCGCGGCGGTCAGGCCGCCCGCCGCCTGCACCGTGCGCCCGTGCCACGGGATGTCCTGCGCCGGGACGACGCTCGCCTCGCAGCGCCGCAGGTCGTCCCGGTCCAGCACGCCGCCCAGCGCCGCCACATCCGCGGCGATCTCGGCCGCGACGTCGCCCTCATAGAAGTCGCGCAGCCCGGCCTGGGCCAGGTGCTCCAGGGTGTCGAGCAGGCCGCCCAGTTGGAAGAACCCGGGGCTGCCCTGATAGGGAGCGACCGGCGGCAACCCATCCGGCAGGTAGATGCGGGCGCTTTCGGGATACAGCCGCAGCACGGCGGCGGCGTTGGCGACCTTCAGCGTGGTGAACCAATCCTGCGGCAGCCCGCGCCGGGCCAGCGCCAGCGCCGGCGCCATTACCTGGCGCAGCGGCAGCGCGCCCCAGCGTCCGTGCATGTGGGCATATCCCGCCAGGGCCGAAGGAATGGCGAAGGAAAGCGGTCCGTGGATGTTGGCGTCGCCTTCCACTTCCGGCCAGGTGAACAGGTCGGCCTTGCTGCGTCCCGTCAGGCGGAACAGCGCGGGGTCCAGCCGCCCCGGCGCGCGGGGGCCGAAGTCCACGATGTCGGCCCGCGCCTGCCCGGCCCGGTGCACCACCGCGAAGCCGATGCCGCCTAGCCCGCTGTTCCACGGCTCGACCGCCGCCAGGGCCAGCGCCGTCGCCACTGCAGCGTCCACGGCATTGCCGCCGGCATCCAGGACCATCACGCCAGCCAGCGCCGCATCCCGCGACTGCGACACCACCATGCCCCGGCGCCCGGAGGCCCCGGGCTTGGTCACCTGCCAGTTCTGCGTCTGGTGAGGGTGCTTGGAGTCGTGCAGCGGATGATTGGTCATGGTCGTCCCTGGCTTGTCAGTCCCAGCCTAACCACAAGCAGCAGGCCGGGCCAGTTGCGGTAGGAGGCAACAGGCCGGGCCAATCGCGGTAGGCGGCGACTGGCGGGCCAGTTGCCGTGGGGGTGAGATTGATGGCAGGAAGATGACACGGAACTGTGGCTGGACGCCCTGCGCCCAGCGGTGCCAGCGAACCGCAACACTATCCGGAGACCCAGACGCATGACCCCAGACGCCGGCCCGGCTACGACTCCCGCCGCACTCCGACAGGAAACCGGGATGCAGGAGTTGATGCCGGCACCCGGGGGCGGCCCGCGCCCGCAGGTCAGCTTCGTCGTGCCGGCCTACAATGAGGAGCGCCTGCTGCCCGCGTGCCTCGCCGCCATACGCGCCGAGATCGAGCGCGCCGGCTGCTCCGCGGAGGTGATCGTGGTCAACAACGCCAGCACGGATGCCACTGCGGACCTTGCCGCGGCGACACCAGGTGTTGCCGTGGTGGATCAGCCGGTGAAGGGGCTGGTGCAAGCACGCAGCGCCGGCTTCCGGGCCAGCCGCGGCCTGCTGATCGCCAACATAGACGCCGACACCCTGATCCCGGAGGGCTGGCTGACGTGCGTGCTGCAAGCCTTCGAGCATAACCCGAGGCTGGTATGCTTCAGCGGCCCATACGACTACTACGATGTCCCCATGCACATCCGGGCCTTCGCGCGGACTTTTTACTTGGTGGGATATGCTACATACGCCTTCAACAAGCACGTCATGGGCATCGGCGCGATGGTGCAGGGCGGCAACTTCGTGCTGGTCCGCGACGTGATGGAGCGGCTTGGCGGCTACAGCAACGCCTTCACCTTCTATGGCGAGGACACGGACATAGCCCGCCGGATGAGCCGGGTCGGCGACGTCGTGTTCACCTTCAAGCTGATGGCCAAGTCGTCCGGGCGCCGCTTGCGCGGGGACGGCCTGGTCATGACCGGCATCCGCTACAGCGCCAACTACCTGTGGGCCACCTACTTCCGCAAGCCGTTCACGACGGCCTGGAACGACTACCGCTAAGCGGCGGCCGTACAAGGAGACGGGGAAGGCCGCAGCCCTCCCCGCCCCGCTGAACCCCGGCGCCTAGATGCGCTTGGTCGTGTCCGTCGTCGTGGTGGTGGTCGTGGTCGGACGTGTGGAAGACGACGTATCCTCGACATCTACCTTGGTCTCGCGCACGTTGTCGCGTACGGTCTCCACGCGGTCGGCGGCTTCCTTCTTGATGCCGATCTCCTCGATCACGCGGGTCTCCTTGCCCACCACGGCCTCCTCGGACGTTGCCCGGGCCTCGATGGTCTTGTCGGCGAAGGCGTCACCAGCGCCGGCGACGCGCTCGTTCATCGGGCGGCGCTCAAGGGTGACGCGCTCCTCGTGCAACGTGACTTGTTCCTGGACCGGTGTCTCGACGACGTGAGAGGTCACGCGAACGCCACCTGCCTCGTGCTCGCGCTTTCCGACGACCAGGTCTTCCTTCATGACCTTGATGGTGTCGTTCCCCGCAACCGTGCCCATGGAGGTCGGCGCCGTCCGGCTTGCCGCGTCGGTCATGCCGACGCCGGTGTCCATGGCGCTGGTGCGAGTTGAACCCATCCCCGTGTCGGTTCCCATCGCCGCATCGCGGGTTGCCGTTGTGTCGCGGACCGGCGCCGTGTCGCCCATCATGCCGGCAGCGCCCATGCCAGCCGCGCCTGTCATGCCCAGTGCGCCCGTGTCCATGGCGCCAGTCGTGGGCGTCGTTGCGGCAGTGCCGGTGCTCATGCCCATCAGTTGCTCGACGTGAGCGGCCTGGCCATCATCTGCCCGGACGGTCACCAGGGTGCCGCCGCTGCTCACGCCCTCTTGGTAGGTCTGGGCATCGGCCTCGCTGATCCCCGCGCCGGTCAGGCTGCCCAGCAGGCCGCCCGCCGCCGCGCCGACACCGGCACCGGTGAGCGCGGCCACCAGCCAGCCTGCCGCAACAAGCGGGCCGATACCCGGGATCGCCAGCGCGCCGATGCCGGCCAGCAGCCCTGCACCGCCGCCCAGCACCGTGCCGAGGCTGGCTCCAGTGCCGGCGCCCGTCGCCGCACCCTGCTCCGGATCGCCGCTGGTCAGGCCGGTATTGGTCCCCGCCGTTCCAGCCATGCTGCCCTGATTGGCATTCGCATGCTCCTTGTCGCCCGACACGATGCTGATGTCGCTGTGCGGGATGCCGGCGCTCTCAAGCGATGAAACGACCCGGGCCGCTTCGGCGTAGGTGGGATAGACATGTGCGATGGTGCGCATGGTTATGGTTCCTTGAAACTAGAGGTGGTTACGACGCTGCGCCGACGTTGCCTTGGTAGTCGCAGTAAACGTCCACGGACGAGCCGTTCTTCATGCCCTTGCCGCGCCAGATGCCGTCAGGGTCTTTCTTGAGACCAGTCACCTGGGTGAAGCCACCCTTCTCGATCCGACGGCGCGCCTCATTCATCGTAAAGCTGTTACGACCCTTCACGGGAGCGGCGGAGGTCTTGTTGTTGGCGTTGCTGGTCGTCACCGCGGGCGCAGTGGCGG
>DASWOJ010000043.1:0-2057 GCA_036398775.1 Acetobacteraceae bacterium | reverse complement strand
GGCAAGCAAAATGGGATGATGCCGGACGCGGCCAACCAACAGGTCATTGAGCGGGCGCGGCAGTTGATGCAGGGAGGGTCGGCGCCCGAGTCAAGCTTCCCGCTGTCCGTAGCCTCGTCCACGCCCCCGCAATCCGCCGTGTTGCCGGCGCGTCCGCCTAGTCGCATGGATAGGCCGATACCTGCGGGCCAGCCCGTTAACTCGCTGCTGGCCGCAGCTATGCCTGGCTCAGCTACTGGCACGCCGCAATCCAACGCCCTTCTAGCATCGCTGGGTGTGCCAGCTCCAAATGCCCTATCGCCGGTTCCGGTGGCAGCGCCAGCCCAGCCCGGCACGGTTCCCTCGGGGGGTTCATTCAACCCTGCGGCGGGCACCTTCCCGCCGGCAGCATCGGCTGCACCTCCTGCCGCAGCGGCACCGCAGCCGGCCAACCCCGCCGCAGGCGCGCGGTTCGTCACCACCGGCACGGGCGCCTACTACACGCAGGGCCTACCGCCGGGGTATGCCTACGCGGTCATGCCCGATGGCTCGCGCACGGCGCTGCCGCTGCCGGGCACGACCAAGCTGGAGATCAAGGACTCCGGCAACCGGCGCGAGTTCATTGATCCGCACACGGGTCAGACGGTGCGGACGGAGGCGATCCCCGATCACAGCCGGATGATGTTCCGCGACACGCCCGCGGGGCAGCAAGGCTACCAATCGGGCCAGCCCGTTGGTGCGCCGATCCCGTTCAGCGGACGGCCGGAACAGGATAGCGCATATCACGCCGACATTGAGCGCACGGGCGCGATCACGCAGTCCGTCCAGGCGGCGCAAGCGGCTGCACCACGGTTGAACGAAATGGCGGACCTGGCGCAGCAGCTATCAACAAGCGGGCCGGGAGGTCCGGCTTTCGCTCGTGCGGCCGCCGTCCTCGAATCCGTGGGCGTGGCACCGGACACGATCAAGCGGTTTACCGGCATGTCTTCGGGCGCGGCGGCGCAGATGTTCGTGAAGCTGAATGTCCAGGCTGCCGGTGCGGATGCAAAGGCCAACGTCGGCGCGAACACCGGCATCGGGTCCATCAATCTCTACCAGACGGCCAACCCGGGCCTGTCCCTGCTGCCGGACGCAAACAGGCGGATTACGAACATGATGCGGGTGGCGAACCAGGCCACGCAGGACTACGGCCAAGGCGCATTGCAGCACTTCGGCCAGAACGAGCAGCAGTTCCTGGGCGGCAAGCAATATGCCCCGCTCACGTCGTTCAACACGCAGTGGCAGGCGCAGAACAACCCGCAAGTGTATGCGGCGGCGACCGGCATCCTGAACGGCGACTCTTTCGAGAAGTGGCGGGAGCGGCTGTCCAGTCCGGATGAGGGCCAGCGCGCGGCGCAGATCGCGGCCCGCATCGACCCCAACGTCATGATCCCGGCGCGGAACGGCGGCGGCATCCCGGCGCGTCAGTTCCTGCAGCGGGGACAGTGACAATGGCGGACGGATGGGACGTATTTGACGCACCGGGCGGCTCGTCCGGCGGCGGGCCTGGCCGGGCAGCGCCTGCCGCTGCCGCGCCACGGGATGACGGCTGGGGTGCATTTGATGCGCCCGTAGTGAACGGCGTTCCTGCCGGTGCTCCGGCGCCCGTCCAGGCCGGTCCAGCCCTACAGCCGGGCCAGCGCACCGGAATGCTCGCCAACGTCGGCGCAGCCCTCCAGGAAGGCGCCGCTGGCGCGATCAACATAGCCTCCGATCCCGTTGGCAACATCATTGGCAAGCCGCTCGTCGCTCTGGGCACCGGAGCCTACAACCTCGGCGCGCGCGCACTTGGCTACCAGCCGCTGTCGCCGGCGCAGATGAACGCAGCCCTTGATGACGGGCCGGGGCCGGGCGACCGCCTGGTGGCCGGGCTGGACCGGGCCGTAGGCGCTCCGACGCCGGGCGACGTGGTGCCGGGCACCGATGCCCAACGCTACGCCCGCGCTGGCGTTCAGGGCGCAATGGGCATGGCTGCGCTGGGGCCGCTGGGCGGCGTGCGCCAGGCGGCGGGCACGCTGGCGACGGGCGCGTTGTCTGGG
>DASWOJ010000042.1:0-8272 GCA_036398775.1 Acetobacteraceae bacterium | reverse complement strand
CAGCAAGGCCACGTGATCGACGGCGCCCCCATTGCACGAGCCGGGCTTGAGCGCTTCGTACAGCTCGTCGAGCGGCAGGGTACCGTGCTCCACCACCACGCGATCGACCCGGCGCTCCTCCCGCCCCTCGCCGTAATCGCTGCCGAGCACGGCCACCAGCTCGTTGCCTGACCGGCGCACCGCCAGCAGGCGCGTGTTCATCGTCACCCGCACGCCGCGCCGGTGGAAGATGCGGGCGTAGGCGGCATGGTTCAGGCCGCCGATCTCCGGCGCCAGCATCCGCTCGGGCGTCACCAGCTCCACCTCGGCGCCGGCTTCGGCCAGAACCTCGACCGCCTGCATGCAGGGATGGTTGCCGTTGTCGTCATAGACCAGCACCCGGCCGGAGCCCGCGACCGCGCCGCCGACCACGTCCCAGCTCGAGACGACGAGGTCGTTGCCCTCTTCCAGCACCTCGGTATCCGGCGTGCCGCCCGTGGCGACGAACACCACGTCGGGCGAGAGCGCGGCCACGTCCTCCACCCCGGCATAGGTGTTGAAGCGGATCGCCGCGCCGAGCCGCGCCAATTCGGCCAGGCGCCAATCGACGATGCCGATCAGCTCGCGGCGCCGCGGCGTGCGCGCGGCGAGCAGCACCTGGCCGCCGGCCCGTTCCGTCGCTTCCAGCACGGTGACCCGATGGCCGCGCTCGGCCGAGACCCGCGCCGCCTCGAGCCCGGCCGGCCCGGCGCCGACGACGACGACGTGCCGCGCCGGGCCATCGGCGCGCGGCACCTCGTGCGGCATGGTGGCCTCGCGGCCGGTGGCGGGGTTGTGGATGCAGAGCGCCTCGTTGCCCTCGTAGATGCGGTCGAGGCAGTAGGTTGCGCCGACGCAGGGGCGGATGCGGTCCTCCTGCCCCGACAGCACCTTGCGGGCGATGTGCGGCTCGGCGATGTGGGCGCGGGTCATGCCGACCATGTCGAGCTTGCCCTAGGCGATGGCGTGCCGGGCCGTCGCCACGTCGTTGATCCGGGCGGCGTGGAAGGTGGGGAACCGCGTCGCCGCCCGCACCTCGCCGGCGAAGTCCAGGTGCTGCGCCGTGCCCATGCCTTGGATCGGGATGACGTGGGACAGCGCGTTGTCGGTGTCCATGTGGCCGCGGACGATGTTCAGGAAGTCCACGACTCCGCCGCCGGCGAAGCGCCGGGCGATCTCGATCCCGTCCTCGCGGGTCAGGCCGATGTCCCAGTCCTCGTCCGCCACCATGCGCACACCGATCAGGAAATGCGGCCCCACCGCATCGCGCATGGCCTGCAGCACACGGACGGAGAAGCGCATCCGGTTCTCCAGGCTGCCGCCATAGGCGTCGTCGCGCTGGTTGGTGGCAGGCGACCAGAACTGGTCCGGCAGGTGGCCGTAGGCGTCAATCTCGAACCCGTCGAGTCCGGCCGCCTGCATCCGCTGCGCCGCGGCGGCGTAGTCGCGGACGATACGGTCCAGGTCCCATTCCTCGGCGGCCTTCGGGAAGCCGCGGTGCGCCGCCTCCCGCACCCGGGACGGCGCTAGGATCGGCAGCCAGTCCGCCTTGTTCCAGGCGGTGCGGCGGCCGAGGTGGGTGAGCTGGATCATCACCGCCGACCCGTGCTCGTGGCACTCGTCGGACAGGCGGCGCAGCCAGGGCACGATCTCGTCCTTGTAGGCCAGCAGGTTGCCGAACACGGGGGGGCTGTCCGGCGACACCACGGCGGACCCGGCCGTCATCGTCAGCGCCATGCCGCCGCGCGCCTTCTCCACATGATACAGGCGGTAGCGGTCCTTCGGCATTCCATCCTCGGAGTAGGACGGCTCGTGCGAGGTGCTCATGATCCGGTTGCGGAGCGTCAGGTGCCGCAACTGGTAGGGCTGCATGAGGGGATCACGGCTGCCCGCCGCCGGGCTAATGGGGGTGGGGCTGACGTGCATCGTGCGCTCCTGCGGCGGCGCGCTGGCGCCGTTCCTGGTTGGGGGGGCGGCCAAAGCGCCCGCGGAAGGCGGCGCTGAACCGGGACGGCGTGGCATAGCCGCAGGCGGCGCCCACGGCGGTGACGGGCATCGCGGTTTCCCGCAGCAGGATGCGCGCCCGCTCCAGCCGCAGCCCGGCGGCGTAGGCGGCGGGGGTTTGGCCCAGATGCTGGCGGAACAGCCGCTCCAACTGCCGGGGCGACAGGCCGACGCTGCGGGCGACGGCGGCGGCGTGCATCGGCGCCTCGATGGTGCTCTCCATGATGCGCAGCGCGTCGCCCAGCTTGCCCGGCGCCGCGGGTCCTGCAGGGTCGCGCTGCCGTTCCGACCCGGCGCGCACCCGGTCCACCAGGAACTGCGCGGCGACGGCGGCGGACAAGGCGGGGCCGAGCCGCGCCTCCACCATCGCCAGCATCAGGCTGAGCGGCGCCACGCCGCCGGTGCAGGTCACGCGGTCGCGGTCCACGGCATATAGGTCGCCGACGAACTCGACCTCGCGGAACTCCTCCTCGATCGGCGGCAGGTTCTCCCAGTGAATGGCGCAGCGGCGCCCGCGCAGCAGCCCGGCCTCGGCCAGCGCGAAGGCGCCGGTGCACAGGCTGCCCAGCGCCACGCCCTCCCGCGCCAGGCGTCGCAGGGCAGCGGTGATGCGGGCGTCCACGGCCTCCCGCACGTCCACGCCGCCGCAGGCGAACAGCAGGTCGGGGCGGGCCATCCGGGACAGCGAGCTGGTCGGGTGCAGCGAAAGGCCGTTGCTGGCGGGGGCGGGCACGCCATCCGGGGTCACGACCTCCCAGGCGTAGGCGTCCCGCCCGCTCAGCCGGTTGGCCATGCGAAGGACCTCGATGCCATTGGCGCAGGCGATCATCGAGTAGTTGGGCAGGGTCAGGAACGCCAGGCGGTGCAGGGCGCCGAGGTCCATGCGCGCCTACCGGTCCACGACCAGGTCGCTGGTGGGGCGGGCGCAGCACAGCAGGGCCATGCCGCCGTCTATCTCGCGTTGGCGGATGCCGCCGCCGTGCCGCATCTCGACGGTCCCCGACAGCACGCGGCTCTTGCAGGTGCCGCAAACGCCCTTGCCGCAGGCCGATGGCAGCCGGATGCCGGCGGCACGGGCGGCGGCGAGGATGTTGGCGCCGCCGGGGCAGGCGATGTCGCGGTCTTGGCGGGCGAAGCGGATGGTGAAGGTGGTTTGGGCGGCGCTGTCAGGCGTCAGCGCGGCATCATCGCCAGCCGATGATGGTAGGGCAATCGCCTGAGTCCGAATGCTGCTTCCTTCTCCCTCTCCCTCCGGGAGAGGGTCGGGGTGAGGGGGCGGGGCAGGACGATGTTTGCCGGCAAGAGACCTCGTGCAGTCGGCACCGGCGGTGCTCCGCTCGGCAGCCAAGACCCCCTCACTCCGACCCTCTCCCGGAGGGAGAGGGAGAAGGAAGCTGCTTCCATTTACGAAGGGACGGACTTCCACCCTGGTGGCCCCGGGATTGCCGCGTTGCTGCGCTCGTTGCAATGACGGCTCTGGCATTGCCCGCTTGACGTCCAGCACCTCGCCGAAGCTGAAGCTTTCCTCCCGGTAGCGCGCCCGGTCAAACCCGGCTGCGTCCAGCATGGCCCGCACCCCGGCCATGTATGGCGCGGGACCGCAGCAGAACACCTCCCGGTCCAGCAGGTCCGGCACGAGCAGCCCCAGCATCGCCGGGGACAGCCGCCCGCGCAGCCCGTCCCAGCGTGCCCCCGGCGCATCGGTTTCGACGATGCTGACCGGGCGGAAGCCGGGTCGCCGGGCCATGACGGCCAGCTCCTCGGGAAACAGCAGGTCCGCCGGGCTACGGGCGCTGTGCAGGAACAGCACGTCGGCGTCGCTGCCCAGGTCGTGCAGGGTGCGCGCCATGCTCATCAGCGGGGTGATGCCGCTGCCGGCGGACAGGAACAGGTATCGCCCGCCCGCCCCGGGATCGAGCACGAAATCCCCCATCGGCCCCGACGCCTGCACCCGCATGCCGGGCTGCATGGAGCCATGCAGCCATGCCGATCCGGCGCCGCCCGGCGAACGCTTCGCTGTCACCTCGATCCGCCAGGGCCGCGTCGGCGGCGAGGCGATGGTGTAGCACCGCTGCACCCCTGCCCCGTCCAGCCTGCCAGACGCCAGCAGGTCGTCCACTGCCGGGAGATCGCCAGCCCTCGGCAGGTCGCCTACTGCCGGCCGGTCGCCAACTGTCGGCAGGTCAAACGTCATGAACTGGCCCGGCAGGAAGCGGAACAGCCGCGGCTCCACGGGCGCAAAGACGAACGTGGACACGTCATGCGTTTCCTGGCGCACGCCCATGCACACCAGCGCCTCGTCCCGCTCCGCATCCCAGGCCGGCGGCAGCGGCTGCATCATTCGCGCAGCCCGGCGCCCATGCGCTCCACGTACCACTGGCAGAAATCCTCGACCAACCCTTCCGTGAACGGCGAGTAGGGTCCGGGCTCATAGGCCGGGCTGGTGACGCCCGCCTGGGTGATCTCCACCAGCGCCGCGTCCTGGCGGTTGGTCGCCTCCCAAACCGCGACCAGGTTGGCCGGGTCGTAGTCCACGCCCTCCACCGCATCCTTGTGCACCAGCCAGGTCGTGCGCAGCAGCGTGCGGTCGGGACCCAGCGGCAGCACGCAGAACGTCACGGCATGGTCGGCCATGAAGTGATGCCAGGAGTTCGGCTGGGTCCAGAACGTCAGCCCGCCCAGCCGCGCATCCCGCAAGCCCCCCAGCAGCACACGGCACGCCGAGCGGGTGTCGCGGGTGTGGCTTTCCCCCGCCTGGTCCAGCGGCAGGCGCTCGGTGCGGTATCCCGTGGGCCGGCCGGTCAGCAGCTCGATCCGCCGCGACGGCAGGCCCGCGGCCTCCCAGCGCACGTGCAGGTCCTCCACCATTCCGTCATACCGGGCGGCCTGCGCCAGCTCTCCCTCGTCCAGCGACCCCGGCGCGAAGCCGAAGCCGTAGGCGAACAGCGGCACCGTCAGCTCGGGATGGTTGGCCGCGCAGTGGTAGCACTCGCGGTTGTTCTCCATCGTGAGCTTCCAGTTGCCGTGCTCCACCAGGTCCACCTGCCGGGCCACCTTGGCGTCGCGCAGGCCATGCGGGAGCAGGTATGGCTCCATGTCCCGGGCCATCGCCTCGATGTCGTCCGGCGGGTTTGCCGCCAGGCATACGAACAGCAGCCCGCCCACCGACCGCAGCGCCACCGGGCGCAGGCCGCGGCAGGACGGGTCGAACCCCTCCCCCATGTGGTCGGCAAACAGCAGCGCCCCGTCCAGGCCGTAGGTCCAGGTGTGGTAGCGGCAGACCAGGTTGCCGACCCCGCCCTTGCCGTCCGGCACAAGCTGCGCGCCGCGGTGGCGGCACACGTTATGGAAGGCGCGCACCTGGCCGTCGTCGTCGCGCAGGACCAGGATGGGCGCGTCGCCGATGCGTATCGCCATGACGTCGCCGGGTTCGGGCACGTCCGGCTCCTGCCCGACGAAGATCCAGTGGCGGCCGAAGATCAGGTCCATGTCGGCACGGAACACCGCAGGGTCGGTGTAGAACGGCGCGTCCAGGCTGTGCCCGGCGCGGCGGCGGAGCAGCAGGCTGGCCAGGGGGGCATGGATCGTGTCGTGCATGATGGGCCTCACGCTGATGCCGCAGCATCGCGCGGCGGCGAGGCGGGCGCTAACGAAAAACCGTCATGCGCTGCACGTTTTACGCCGTCTCCGCGCCGCGTCGCAAAAACGGCTTTCCATGACGCCTTGCCTGGGTGCTAGCCTTCACGGATCGTTGAGGAGGCTAGTCCGCTGACCGCAGCACCGATGATCCAGGCCGAGGGCGTAAGCTGCCTATTCGGCTCACGCGAGCAGGAAGCGCTGGCGATGATGCGCGCCGGCGAAAGCCGCGCCGCCATCCTGGACCGCACCGGCACGGTGATCGCATTGAACGAGGTGAACCTGCGGGTGGACGAGGGCGAGCTTGTCGTCGTCATGGGCCTGTCCGGCAGCGGCAAGAGCACCCTGCTGCGCTGCCTGAACCGCCTGGTCACGCCGTCGCGCGGCAGCATACGCGTCGCCGGTCAGGAGGTGACGAAGATGGGCACCCGGGAGCTGCGCGAGTTCCGGCGCCGCACCTTCGGCATGGTGTTCCAGCACTTCGCCCTGTTCCCGCACCGCACCGTGCTGGAGAACGTGGAGTTCGGGCTGGAGGTGCAGGGCGTCGCCCGCGCCACCCGGCGCAAGTCGGCGGAAACCGCGCTGGACCTGGTGGGCCTGGCGGGCTGGGAGGACAAGCGGCTGGGCCAGCTTTCCGGCGGCATTAAGCAGCGCGCCGGCCTGGCGCGAGCCTTGGCGGCGGATGCCAGCATCCTGCTGATGGACGAAGCGTTCAGCGCCCTCGACCCGCTGATCCGCCGCGACATGCAGGAGGAGCTGGTCGCGCTGCAGCGGCGCCTGAAGAAGACCATCGTCTTCGTCAGCCACGACCTGGACGAGGCCATCGCCCTCGGCGGCCGCATCACGCTGATGATGGACGGCGCCATCGTGCAGGACGGCACGGCCGAAAGCATCCTGGCCGCGCCCGCCACGCCCTATGTCGAGCGGTTCGTCCAGCACATAGACGTCTCCGGCGTGCTGCGCGTCGGCAGCTTGGCCGACCGCAGCGCCGGGCCGCCGCCGGGGCATCGCGCCGCCCTGAATGCGGACATGACGCTGCGGGAGGCGCTGCCGCTGCTGGCCTCGGAACCCGATGGGTTGCCGGTCGTGGACGCCGCCGGCCGGCATGCCGGCGTGCTGTGGCGCACCACCGCCCTTGCTGCCCTGGCCCGGCGGCACCAGCCCAAGGAGCAGCCTACATGGACCTCTCCATCCCCCGCTTCCCGCTCGACGACCTATGCGACGGCGCCCTCGACTGGCTGACCGCGCACGGTGCCGGCTTCACCCGGGTCCTGAGCCGTACCGTGTCCGCCTGGGTCAGCGGGCTGACGGAGGCGCTGCAATCGGTGCCGCCGGCGCTGTTCATCGTAGTGGCCGGGCTGCTGGCCTGGCGCGCGGCGGGGTGGCGGCTGGGGCTGCTGACGGTGGCCGGGCTGCTGTTCCTATGGAACCTGGGGCTTTGGCTGCCGATGGTGGCGACGCTGGTGCTGGTGGTGTTCTCGACCCTCGCCGCCATCCTGATCGGGCTGCCGCTGGGCATCATCGCGGCGCTGAATGTGCGGACGTGGAAGGTGGTGTCCCCCTGCATGGACGTGATGCAGACCATGCCGAGCTTCGTTTACCTGATCCCGGCCATCCCGTTCTTCGGCCTGGGCGCGGTGTCCGCGTGCTTTGCCACGATCATCTTCGCCGCACCCCCCACCATACGCCTGACGGCGCTCGGCATCCTGCAGGTGCCGCACGAGCTGACCGAGGCCGCCGACGCCTTCGGCTGCACGCCCTGGCAGAAGCTGGTGAAGGTGCAGTTGCCGCAGGCGCTGCCGACCATCATGGCGGGCATCAACCAGACCATCATGCTGGCGCTGTCCATGGTGGTGATCGCCGCCATGATCGGCGCCGGCGGCCTGGGCCGCGAGGTGTGGAGCGCCATCCAGCGGCTGGAGGCCGGGCGCGGCTTCCAGGCCGGCATCGCCATCGCCGTGCTGGCGGTGATCCTGGACCGCGTGACCCAGGCCATGTCCCGGCGCAGCCGTACCGCCTGACCCGCCCGTCCCTCCCTACTTCGTCCATCGCAACAGAAGGCTACCGTCATGAACCGCAGAACCGTGATCCTGGGCGCCGCCGCCCTTGCCGCCGCTCCGCTGATCGCCGCGCGCAACGCCGCCCGGGCCGCGGGCGCCGGCCCCGTGCGCATCGCCTACGTCGAATGGTCGGACGCCGTGGTCGCCACCAACATCCTGGCGGCGGTGCTGAAGGGCATGGGGCACGAGGTCGTGCTGACGCCGGTGTCGGGTGCTGCGATGTGGCAGGCCGTCGCAACTGGGGACGCCGACTGCATGGTGGCGGCCTGGCTGCCCGGCACCCATGCCGCCTACTACTCCAAGCTGAAGGACCAGGTGGACCTGATCGGCCCCAACGTGACCGGCGCCAGGCTGGGGTGGGCGACGCCGGACTACTCGCCGATCAACTCCATCGCCGACCTGAAGACCGAGGGCGGGCTGGTGGACAACAAGGTGATCGGCATTGATCCCGGCGCCGGGCTGATGCGCGCGTCGGAGAAGACGATCAAGGACTATGGCCTGAGCAACATCACCCTGGTCGAGGGCAGCGACGCCACGATGGTCGGCGCCCTAAA
>DASWOJ010000041.1:0-28749 GCA_036398775.1 Acetobacteraceae bacterium | reverse complement strand
CGGGGCCACGGTGGCGACCAGGTGGGCCATGCCGCCGACGCCCTGGATGGTGATCTTGGTGTTCACGGTGGCGAAGTCGTTGACGTAGGTGCCAGCCTGAACCTGCACCGTGTCGCCGTCCTGAGAGGCTGCAACGGCTGCTGATATGGTAGAAAATTGCTGACCCGAACCGACCGTAAGTATCGACATGGCATCATTCTCCGATAAATGTAACATCCACTAACAAAGAGCAGAAGCGGTCTCGGTTAGTCTAATTTCAGTGTCGAATGGATGTTCCTGGTGCCTACGCGTTGCTTCTCTCTCTCGGCTTCGTGATCGCAGCTACTGCTTCAAGGGTCAAGAGAGGATCGTTTGTTCGATAATTTCATGTGCCGGTGAGCCACTGGGAAGAACTCACCTAGCATCCTCATCACCACGGGCGTAAAAGCACGCAAGTTGTTACGGACAGAACAACGCAAGGCACGGCCGCCGTCCCGTCATCAACTTACCTTCGATGTTGGGACATCCCTCAAATTCAGGGTGCCGAGCTGGGCGGATTTGCCGGGATTTACCGGGCCCGCGGCTGCTGCGAATCTTTGGCCGTTTGGATGAGCTGGCGACGCGCGCTGGCCGCTGTCGCCGCCTGCGGCCGCCGGCCTCAGTCCGGTCGGAAAACCACTGCGGCGCGGAGCATCAGGCTCGTCCGGTAGCATAACGAAATATGACTCGCCGCGCACCGAGTGCGCGCACTACTGCCAAGGTGCGACCGGAACAGGCCGGCTGACCCAAACGGCCGAGAAGGTGCGTCGAGGATGACTATGTGCCGCCCGAGCAAGCGTTGCGTTCCGGCTTCGACCGGTCATGGCAACCCCACCCAGCACGTTGCAAGCGCCCCCGCCGCGCTTCCGGCAGAGCAAGCCCCCGGCAAGGTGGTTTTCGGTCCGGCCATCTTCGGACGACACGGTTCTGCATCAGGGCGGTCAACGACACTGCCGGGCGATTCCGGGGAACAGCCGGAGTGGCCGCTGCCCGAACCTCCAACTGGCATGAGCGGTGGCTCGCCTAGTCCTGGCCGGGGCGGGACTGCCGACGGGCGGCTGGCGTCTCCGGCTGCTTTGGTCCCAGCCGTCTATGATAGCAGCGTCCAATTTGCCTTGGCTGCGCGCTGATGCCCAGCCCGCGGGTCCTGTTCGTCAACCACACCAGCACCGGCGCGGGCGCCGAGCTGGTCTTGCTGGACCTAGTGCAGGCTTGGGCAGGCGCCTCGGCCTACCTGTTCGAGGAAGGACCGCTGAACGCCGGCATGCGGAGCCGCGGGGTGCAGGTCCAGGTGGCGCGCTGGGGCAGCGGCCTGGCAAGCGTCAGGCGGGACAGCAGCTTGCTGCGGGCAGTGCCGCTTGCGGGCCGGCTGGCGGCGACCACGCTCGGCCTGGCTTGGGCTGCGCGCCGGCATGACGTGGTCTATGCGAACTCGCAAAAGGCGTTCGTCCTCGCGTCAGCCGCGGCGGTCCTGGCCCGGCGTCCGCTGATCTGGCATCTGCACGACATCATCAGCTCCGAGCACTTCGGCCAGGGACAACGGCGGCTGCAGGTCGGGCTGGCCAACCGCTGCGCCGCGCGGGTGATCGTCCCGTCGGAGGCCGCAGCGACGGCCTTCACGGCGGCAGGCGGCCGGGAGGCGCTGGTGCACGTGATCCCGAACGGCATGGACCTGGTGCGGGACCCGCTGCCGCCGCAGGCGCTGCGCGGGCAGCTCGGGCTGCCGCCGGGACCGCTGATCGGCGTGTTTAGCCGCCTGGCGCCCTGGAAGGGCCAGCATGTCGTGCTGCAAGCCCTGGCCCGCCTTCCCGGCGTGCACTGCATCCTGGCCGGGGACGCCCTGTTCGGTGAACATGCCTATGCGCGCACCCTGCACGAGCTGACCCGCGACCTCGGCATCGCCGACCGGGTGCAGTTCCTGGGCCAGCGGTCCGACGTGCCCCGGCTGATGCAGGCGTGCGACGCCGTGATCCACTCCTCGGTCGATCCGGAGCCGTTCGGCCGCACGCTGATCGAGGCGATGCTGATGCGAGTGCCGTTGATCGCCAGCGACACCGGCGCTCCGTCCGAAATCCTGGAAGGCGGAGCGGCGGGAACGCTGGTCCCGCCTGGGGATGTCTCCGCCCTGGCGGCAGCGGTGGCCGCCGTTCTGGCGAATTCCTTGGGAACGGCGGCGCAGTTGGATCGTGCGGAGGCGCGGGCGCAGTCGCAGTATGGCGTCGTTCCCATGCGCACCAGGACCGTGGACCTGATCGGGCGCGTCGTCGCCGAAGCCCGGGCCGGCGCTGACGCGATCCGGCGTGCGGAGGCCTGAGCCGCCGGGGACAGCCGGACCTCGTGCGGTTCGGGAACCGCGCCGTTCCAGTACGCTATTGGGCACAAAGGCGTTGACCAAGGCAGGTCGTTGGTATGGGATGCTGGCAGGCAACACGCCGTCTATGCAGGTCCATCATCTCCGCAGGCAGCGTAGGGGCAGGTTTCGCAGGTGTCCCGGTCTCCGGCCAGCGGTCGCGCCGCGCCTGTGATACCGTCGAGCAGGGCTGAGGCTGGTGCAGCCGCCGCGCCGGGGATCTGTGGCCTGACCACACTGGCGAAGCATCCGCGATGCTTCGCCGCAACGGAGGACGCGGAATGAAGATGACGACCAAGGCCGCTGTTTTGTTCCTGTCCGGCGCGGCCCTCCTCGCACGCCCAGCCCTGGCGGCGGACACGACGCTCATTATCGAAAGCTGGCGCAACGACGACCTGCAGATCTGGCAGGAGAAGGTCATCCCCGCCTTCGAGAAGGCCCACCCCGGCATCAAGCTCAATTTCCAGCCGACGGCGCCCAAGGAATACAACGCCGCGCTGAACTCCAAGCTCGACGCCGGCACTGCGGGCGACATCATCGCCTGCCGCCCGTTCGACGCCTCGCTGGAGCTGTTCAAGAAGGGGCAGTTGGCAAGCGTCAACGCCATTCCCGGCATGGTTAACTTCACCGCCGTATCCAAGGCCGGGTGGTCCACCGACGACGGCCAGACTGCCTACTGCGTGCCGGCTGCGGCGGTGCTGCACGGCTTTATCTACAACCAGGATGCGTTCGCCAAGGCCGGCATCGCCCAGCCGCCCAAGACGAATGCGGAGTTCTTCGCCGACCTCGACAAGCTGAAGAAGGACGGCACCTACGTGCCGCTCGCCATGGGCACCCCCGATCAGTGGGAAGCGGCGACAATGGGCTACCAGAATATCGGCCCGAACTACTGGCACGGTGAGGACGGGCGCAAGGCGCTGATCGCGGGCACGGCGAAGCTGACCGACCCGGGGTTTGTCGCGCCGCTGCAGGAGCTGGCCAAGTGGGGGCCGTATCTCGGCGACGGCTACAAGGCGCAGTCGTATCCGGACAGCCAGAACCTGTTCACCCTGGGCAGGGCGGCGATCTATCCGGCGGGGTCCTGGGAGATCGCGCAGTTCGAAAGCCAGGCAGGGTTCAAGATGGGCGCGTTCCCGCCGCCGGTGTCGAAGGCGGGCGACCCCTGCTATGTGTCCGACCACCCCGACATCGCCTTTGGCATGAACGCCCGCAGCAAGAACGCCGACGCGGCCAAGGCATTCCTGGCATGGGTGGCGTCGCCGGACTTCGCCAAGGTGTATTCGGACTCGCTGCCGGGCTTCTACACCATGCAGACGCAGCCGGTGCCGGTCACGAACCCGCTGGCCCAGCAGTTTCTGGCGTTCCGCCAGGAGTGCAAGTCCACCATGCGCTCGACCTACCAAATGCTGTCGCGCGGCACACCGAACCTCGAAAACGAGGTTTGGGTCGAGTCGGCCAACGTGATCAACGGCACTGAAACGCCGGAGCAGGCGGCGCAAAAGCTGCAGAAGGGCCTGGATAGCTGGTACAAGCCGGGGAAGTAGCCGCCCGCGGCAGGTCCGCCGTCGGGAAGCGCGCCGTGCGGTCGGGAGATGGCAAGGCCGGGGACGCCTGGTGCAGGGCCGCACATGGCCGGGATTGAGCGGCTCGCGGCCGATGCGCCCTTGCTGCCCGTCGCAGCGGTAAGCGAGGCGGCGCCGGCCCGTGCCCGGCGCTGGCACATCGCCGTGTTCCTGGCGCCGGCCCTGCTGGTCTATACCGCCCTGATGATAGTGCCGCTGGCCGACACGCTGCGGCTCGCGCTGTATCGCAGCGTCGAGCACGCGCCGGTGTTCGTCGGCCTCGACAACTTCCGCGTGCTGCTGGCCGATCCCAGGTGGTCGGAGCACTTCTGGGCTGCGCTGCGCCACAACTTCTACTTTTTTGCCTTCCACATCCTGCTGCAGAACCCGGTTGGGATCGCCCTCGCGGCGCTGCTGTCGCTGCCCCGGCTGCGCGGCGCGGCGTTCTACCGGACGGCGTTCTTCCTGCCGACCATGCTGTCCTTCGTGGTCGTCGGCTTCACGTGGAAGCTGATCCTCAGCCCGCTCTGGGGCGTGGCGCCGGCGCTGCTGGGCGCCGTCGGGCTGCGCGGCTGGTTCCACCCGTGGCTGGGGCAGGAGGCGACCGCGCTCACCACACTCGCCCTGATCTCCGTCTGGCAATACGTGGGCATTCCCATGATGCTGATCTACGCGGCGATGCTGGCCATCCCGCATGAGCTGATCGAGGCCGCGGAGATTGATGGGATCACCGGCTTCGCGCAGTTCTGGAAGGTCAAGCTGCCGCTGATCTGGCCGACGATCGGCATCTGCTCCATCCTGACCTTCGTCGGCAACTTCAACGCCTTCGACCTGATCTATACGGTGAACGGCGCGAATGCCGGGCCGAACTTCGCCACCGACATCCTGGGCACCTTCCTGTTCCGCACCTTTTTCGGCAACCAGTTGCAGCTTGGCGACCCCAACATGGGCGCGGCCATCGCGACGATGATGTTCCTGATTATCCTGGCGGGGGTGTCGGCGTACCTGTTCGGCATCCAGTCGCGGATGCGGCGTTACCAACTGTGAGCGGGCAGCAATGAGCGCAACTCTGCGCCAGGCGCGTTCCTTGCCCCTGGGCAGGGGTGCGGTCCACCTGGTGCTGCTGCTTTATACCGCGCTCTGCCTTGGGCCGGTACTGCTCGTGGTGATGAACTCGGTCAAGTCCCGGGCCGCCATCTTCGGGACGCCGCTGAGCCTGCCGGGGCCTACGACCTTCGATATGATCGGCTACCGGACGGTGCTGGGGCAGGGCGCGTTCCTGCGCTACTTCGGCAACAGCCTGATCGTGACGGTGGGGTCGCTGGCGGCGGTGCTGCTGTTCGGCGCCATGGCGGCCTTCGCGCTGAGTGAATACCGGTTCCGCGGCAACCGCGTGCTCGGGCTGTTCCTGGCGCTCAGCATCATGGTGCCGATCCGTCTGGGGACGGTGGCGATCCTGAACATCATGGTCGCGGCGGACTTGGTGAACACGCACCTGGCGCTGATCCTGATCTACACGGCGCAAGGACTGCCCATTGCCGTGTTCATCCTCGGCGAGTTCATGCAGGGGGTGTCGAAGGACCTGAAGGACGCCGGGCGGATAGACGGGCTGTCGGAATACACGATTTTTTTTCGCCTCGTGCTGCCGCTGGTACGTCCGGCGGTCGCGACCGTCGCCGTGTTCACCATGATCCCGATCTGGAACGACCTGTGGTTCCCGCTGATCGTGGCGCCGGGCGAGGCGACCCGGACGGTGACGCTCGGCGCCCAGGCGTTCATCGGCCAGTTTGTCACCAACTGGAACGCCGTGCTGGCCGCTCTGACCCTGGCGGTGCTGCCGGTGCTGGTGCTGTATCTGCTGTTCTCCCGGCAACTGATCCGCGGCATCACCGCCGGGGCGGTGAAATGACCCCGCTGCGCACCTTGGTCGTCGGCCTCGGCCAGATGGGGCTGAGCCATACGCTGGCCTACCACCGCAACCCCGGCTTCGAGATCGTCGGCCTGGTCAACCGCTCGCCCGTCGCCCTGCCGGAGGAGCTGCGGCACTACCCGGTCCTGCCGGGCTTCGAGGCCGGGCTGGCGCTGCGGCCCGGGCTGGTGTCGGTGAACACCTACACCGACAGCCATGCCGCCCATGCCATCGCCGCCATGGAGGCCGGCGCCGACGTCTTCGTGGAAAAGCCGCTCGCGCCCGCCGTCGCCGAGGCCGAGCGCGTCGTCGCCGTGGCCCGGCGCACCGGGCGCAAGCTGGTGGTCGGCTACATCCTGCGCCACCATCCCAGTTGGATCGAGTTCATCCGCCAGGCCCGGCAGCTCGGCCCGCCCTTCGTCATGCGGATGAACCTGAACCAGCAGTCCTCCGGCGCCGCCTGGGCGATCCACAAGCGGCTGATGGACAGCACCAGCCCGGTGGTGGACTGCGGCGTCCACTACCTCGACGTGATGCTGCAGATCACCGACAGCCCGCCAGTACAGGTCCGCGGCATGGGGGTGCGGCTGTCGCCCGAGATTGCACCGGACCAAGTGAACTACGGGCACTTGCAGGTGCTGTTCGCCGATGGGTCGGTCGGCTGGTATGAGGCCGGCTGGGGGCCGATGATCTCCGAGACCGCCTACTTTGTGAAGGACGTGATGGGGCCTAGGGGATCGGTCTCGATCATCATGGACGAAGCCGCCGCATCATCGGACGTGGAGACGCATACCAAGACCGCGCGCATCCGCCTGCACCGCACGGACACCGGGCCGGACGGCGCGTTCCTGGCGCCGGACGAGATGCTGTCCATGGCCGACGAGCCCGGCCATCAAGCGCTGTGCGAGCGGGAGCAGGCGTTCGTGCTCGATGCCATCCGCAACGACTGGGACCTGGGCCGCCACATGGACGATGCCGTCCGCTCGCTTGCGGTGGTACTGGCGGCGGAGCGATCCATGCACGAGCGCCGCGCAGTTGACCTGTGAGGACCGGCGCATGGGCTCGCTGACGCTTTCGGCCATACGCAAGAGCTTCGGCGCGGTTGACGTGCTGAAGGGCGTGGAGCTTGAGGTGGCTGCCGGCGAGTTTGTGGTGTTCGTCGGCCCCTCCGGCTGCGGCAAGTCAACGCTGCTGCGTATCATTGCCGGGCTGGACGAGCAGACCTCCGGCGACGTGCGGATTGACGGGCGGCTGATGAACGGCGTGCCGCCGGCCAAGCGCGGCATCGCCATGGTGTTCCAAAGCTACGCGCTTTACCCGCATTTGACGGTGGCGCGGAACATGGGCCTGGCCTTGCAGCAGGAGGGCGTGGCGGCGGCGGACATCAAGCGCCGGGTTGCGGTGGCGTCCGGGCTGTTGCGGCTCGACGCCCTACTGGACCGGCGCCCGGCGGAGTTGTCGGGCGGGCAGCGGCAGCGGGTGGCGATCGGCCGGGCTATCGTGCGCCAGCCTAGCCTGTTCCTGTTCGACGAGCCTCTGTCCAACCTCGACGCCGCGCTGCGCGCCGGCACGCGGGTCGAGATCGCCAAGCTGCACCGGCAGCTCGGGGCGACGATGGTGTATGTCACGCACGACCAGGTCGAGGCGATGACGCTCGCCGACAAGATGGTGGTGATGAACGGCGGCGCGGTGGAGCAGGCCGGGCGTCCGCTGGAGCTGTATGCGCGCCCGGCCAACTTGTTCGTGGCGGGTTTCATCGGCTCGCCGACGATGAACTTCATCGGCGGGGAGGCGGCGGCCCGGGTCGGCGCCGCAATGGTCGGGGTGCGTCCGGAGCATCTGGACGTGGCCGGGGAGGGCGCCTGGACCGGCATCGTGTCGCACGCCGAGCACCTTGGCGCCGACACCATGCTGTATGTCGAGGTCCCCGGGGTTGGGATGCTGACGGCGCGGGTCCCGGGTGAGGTCAGCCACGATGTCGGCGACAGGGTTGGGCTTACGCCGCGGGATGGGCGGGTTCACCGGTTCGATGGGGACGGGCGGGCGGCCGCGGGCTGATTGGGTGCATGCCGCGGGATCAGCCGCGCCCGGCGGCGGGTGCCCTTCCTGCGCATTCCGTTCAATTCTACCGCCGCGCCCGAACGGCGGTGCGTCCGGGCCGTTCGTCCCTCCGCAAGCCTGTGGAGAGCGGCATGAGCGACACCAAGCCAAGCGGGATAGACATCGGCCGGGTTGAAGGCGGCCGCGTCGTCTTCCCCGCGTGGAAAGGCGAGGCGGACCGGCCTTCGCCGCCGCTCGCGGCTTACATGCCGCCCGGCGAACGCGTAGGCTTCGCGGTTGCAGGGCTTGGCCGCCTCAGCCTCGAACAGATCATGCCGGCGTTCGGCGAGGCCAAGCGGGCGAAGGTCACCGCACTCGTCTCGAACACGCCGGACAAGGCCCGGGTCGTGGCCGCGCAGTATGGCATTCCGCAAGGCAGCATTTACAGCTATGATGACTGGCACCGGCTGGCTGGAGATGACCAGGTGGCTGCGGTCTATGTCGTGACCCCGAACGCGCTGCATCGCGAGCACGTCACTGCCGCGGCAGGCGCCGGCAAGCATGTTCTTTGCGAGAAGCCGATGGCGACCAGCTCGGCCGAGGCGAAGATGATGGTGACAGCCTGCGAGGCCGCTGGCGTGAAGCTGATGGTCGCCTACCGGTGCCAGTACGAGCCGTATAACCGCCGGGCCATGGACTTGGTGCGGTCGGGCCGTTACGGCACCGTTCGCATCATCGAGGCGTGCAACACCCAGGTGCAGGGTCCGGCCGACCAGTGGCGGATGAAGGGCGCGCTGGCCGGCGGCGGGGCGTTGCCGGATATCGGCCTGTATTGCCTGAATGGCGCGCGAGCCTATACCGGCGAGGAGCCTGTCGAGGTGTTCGCGCGGGTTTGGAACCCGCCCGGCGACGAACGATTTGCCAGCGTCGAGGACACCATCGCGTTCATGCTGCGGTTTCCCTCAGGTGCGATCGCGCAGTGTTCCAGCAGCTACACGGCCCATGAATCGAAGGATATGCGCGTCCGGCTTGGCGAGGCGTGGCTCGATGTCGCGAACGCTTTCGCTTATCGCGGGCAGTCGCTGCGGATTGCCCGGCGGGTCGGCGACGAGGAGGCCATCGAGAGTCCGGCCATCGCGGCCAAGAATCAGTTCACGCTTGAGATAGATCACTTCGCAGACTGCGTGCTGACTGGCCGGCGCCCCCGCACTCCCGGCGAGGAGGGCGTTCAAGACCACGTTGTCATGGAGGCCATCTACGAATCGAGCCGCACGGGACAGCCAGTGACCTTGCCGCCGGCCGGGCGTCTCGACGCGTTCCGCGGCCCGGCCCTGCAGGACTGAGGACGACGTTGATGCAAGCTTTGTTCTTCGGTTTGGCCTTCCTCGCTGGACTCAGCAACCCGTTGCAGTCCGCGGCCAACGCAGCGCTGAACAAGGGCTTGGGCCAGCCTGTGGCCGCGGCGATGGTGGTCTATGCAGTCGCCATCGCCGGCCTGCTGGCGTGCGCGGGGATAGCCATGGTGGCGGGTGTGCCGCTCATGGGACTCGGTCAGCTCCGGACGGCTCCATGGTGGGCGTTCGTGGGCGGGCTATGCCAATTGACGCTCACACTGGAAGCGGCAGTCAGCACGCAGAAAATGGGTTCGGCGGCGTTCACCGTGACGGTATTGGTGGTGGCCGTGGTGCTCTCGATCGTGCTCGACGCAAACGGGCTGATGGGCTTGCCGATGCGGGAGGCAAGCTGGCCCCGCTTGCTCGGTGCAGCGCTGGCCATCGCGGGCGTCGCCTTAGTGTCGTTTTTCTAACCGGGGCGCTGGCTGCACCGTTTGCCGCACCGGCCGCGCTGCCCGACCGGAGCTGATGGAAATACCCGCAGTTGCCGGGATGCCGCGTAAACGTTTTCACAGCCTGTCAAATTGAACAAGGTCCGTCTTCCACCACGGTCAATCATCAAGGCAACTGCTAGGACCGGCTGAGTCCTGGGAGCTCACGCAGGCGGCGCAGCCTGGCTGCCGGTGCGGCCCACGCCGCCCAGCCGGGCCGCCCGGTCCGCATTCAATGCACCATCCGGCATCCGCCCCTGCGCCAACGCCTCTACCTGCCGGACCGTGTCAAACGCCTGATGCTCCGCGGCTTCCAGCGTCAGCCCGGCAATGTGCGGTGTCGCGATCACGTCCGGGCGGCCCGACAGCATGAGGGATGGCTTCTGGTCCTGTGCCCGGCCCACATCCAGCGCGGCGCCGCCCAGGTGCCCGGCGTCCAGCGCATCCCGTAGCGCCGCCTCGTCCACCAACCCGCCGCGGGACAGGTTGATGAAGTAGGCGCCGCGCTTCATGCGGGCGAACGTGGCAGCGTTCATCAGGTTCTCGGTCTCAGCGGTGGCCAGCGCCAGGCAGACCACGAAGTCCGAGCGGGTCAGCAGGTCCTCCAGCGCGACCTGGCGCAGCCCCGGGCCGTCCACCGCGGCATAGGGGTCGGCCACCAGCACCTGCATGTCGAGTGCCACGGCCAGCGCTGCCAGCCGCCGCCCGATGGCGCCATAGCCGATGATCCCCAGCGTCGCGCCCGCCAACTGCCGTCCCATCCGCGGCACCGGGTCCAGTCCGGCGCGATATTCCGCCACGGCGTGCGACACGTTGCGGCCCAGGTCCACCATGAAGCCCAGCGCCAGCTCCGCCACCGCCGGCACGAAACCCGGCGTCGCCCGCGTCACCAGCACGCCGTATCGCGACGCGGCGTCGACATCAATCGTGCTGACATCCACCGCCACCCGGCATACCGCCGTCAGGCCCGGCAGGGCGGCGAACACCTCCGCCGGCACCGGCACCTGGCGGTCTGCGACGATCACGTCCACCCCGGCCGCCGCTTCCACCAGCGCGTCCGTGCTGTCCAGCACCCGGCCATGCGGGTTCAGCCGCACCTCTCCATGCCCGCGCAAGCCAGCCAGGGCGCGGTCTCCATAGTAGTTTGCGAGCATGTGCGGCGTGTGGGTCAGCAGGATGCGGAGCATGGCGGCAGACTGGCAGGAACGCCGGTCGAACGCACGCCCCGCCGGGTCGTGGGTTCGTCGCCATGACTGCGGCGCTGATGGCGGCAGTGCCGACCGGCGCCGCGGCGCTGTTTGGCGCCCGCACCGGCCAGGCAGGTTGGGAGGCGGTGCCGGGCGCTGGTCATAGTCTTTGGCACGTCCCGCCTGGGCTTCGCGACCAGCATTTGCAAGCGCCGGGACTTGCAAGCGCCGGGACCTGCGAGCAACGAGGCTGGCATGGCCTGCCGCCAGGCTTGAGTGCAAGCCGCCCGATGGCACACTTGCGCTCGCCATCCCTGCGCATGTTGCATTGTCGTCATGATCCGACGATGCTCGGCGTGCGAGATCGGGCGAACCGGCAACGCATGAACAGGGAGGACATCATGAGGATTAGTGCATCGGTCGTGCTGCTGGGCGGCGTCATGCTGGCGCAGGCGGCACAGGGGCAGGCGCCGGCCAACCCCTTGGACGCCGTTCCCGACAAGATGCCGTTCGATGTGCCGTATGGAGCGCCGATCTCGCTGGACCGCGCGCAGTCGGTGATCGCCGCGGCGGTGGCGGAGGCAAAGAAGCACGACTGGAAGATGAACGTGGCCGTGGCGGACGCAGGCGGGAACCTGGTGTCGTTCGCGCGGATGGATGGGGCGCAGCTCGCCTCGGTAAGCATCGCCGAGCACAAGGCACGCGCGGCGGTGACGTTCCGCCGGGAAACGAAGGTGTTCGAGAGCGGAATGCAGTCGGGCCTGGTTTACCAGTTGTCGCTGGACGGCGTGATCGGGTCGCGCGGCGGGATACCGCTGGTCGAGGATGGCAAGCTGATCGGCGCCATCGGGGTTTCAGGGGGCACGGGATCGCAGGACGAGGTATCGTCCAAGGCGGGGGCGGCGGTGGTCAACAAGTAGGCGGAACGAGCAGGCCGTGCTCACCGCTGGCTGAGTACGGCCTGCTCGCCTCGGCATATCCGGCGGCGCCTCTGGCCGCCCTACGCCCTTCCCCGGCGGAACCGTCGCGTCCCTCCGGGCGATGCACTGGCCCGCAGCCGCGGTTCAGTGCGCCAGCGGGTCGGGGCGAAGCTGGATCTTGTAAACGCGGGGGCTTTCGCCCTTGCCGGTCTCGTTGTGGAACACCGCCCGGGTGCCGGAGGTGGTCCAGAGGCCCCGGCCCTTCCAGCCCGCGGCCGGATCGTCAATCCGCCCGTCCACGTTCTTGGTGAAGAACCCGGCGGGATACGGCACGTGGAACGTCAGGAACTTGCCGTTCACCAGGGCGGTGATCGCCTCGCCGCCATTCGTCATCGCCAGCGGCACGTTCTTGCCAAGCCCGAACGTGTCGTAGCGGTCCACCCAGACGTAATACGCGTGGTTGGCGCTGCCGCGGTCGTCAACGCCCTGGAACTGCGGCCCAGGGAAGCGGTACAGCGTCCAGCCCTCGGCGCATTGCTTGCCGGTCACGGCGTCCGGACCCTTCAGCGGCGCCTTGCACCTGGAACGGTCGAAGCTGGCCAGGTGGCCGCTCGACATGGCGGTCCAGACGATGCCGTCGGTGCCCACGTCAATGCCGCGGGCGCCGAATGCGCCCTCGGGCGGCTGGAACAGCTCCGTCAGCCCGGTGTGGGTGGGGTCAGGCCCCGGGATGAAGTGGACGAGGTAGCTGGGCTGGTCCATGCGGGAGAAGCCGACATCCATGGACTGGCCCCAGACGGTGTCGTCAACCGGGCTGGGCTGCACGCCATACAGGCCGGCGAGGACGCGCTTCTGCTTGGCTGGGTCAACGGGCTGACCAAGCTCGGCATACTCGCCGCGCTTGCCCCAGCCCGGCACGTCCACGATCATCGGCGCCCAGCCCTGCGCCGTCTTGGCGTCGCCGGTTGCCAGGAATTTCTTGGTGTCCAGCCAGCCGACCACCGGGCCGGAGGGCGGGCCATAGCTGGTCCACAGCGTGTTGTTGGCGTCATGCCCGAAGTAAAGGTGCTGGGTGCCGAAGCAGGTATCTATCAGATGGAACGCCTGGGTCTTGGGAACATACATCGAAAGCTGCCGGACCGAGGTTTGCAGCGGCGCGACCTGGGCCGACGGCAGGTCCGACCCCTTCTTGCAATAGTCGGGGTCCTCGGGCGCGCGGCTCCGGGCGGCGAACCAAAGGCGGCCCTGCTCGTCGAAGATCAGGTTGTGGTTGCTGGTGTGGCCGTCCCAGATCGCGTCTTCGCCCCAGAACACCGAGGCGCCCCGGGGTTCGTCCTCCGCGCTGGGCGTGCCCGGCAGATACGGGTGCTTGATCGTCCAGGTCTTGTTGGCGATGGGGTCGAGCACCGGCACGTTGTCCGTCGATTCCTCGGGCGAGCCGTAGATGTAGCCGTTGGCGTTGACGGTGGGATGGCGCTTGTCGGTGGAAATGGCGTCGTGCATGTAGTTGGTGGGCTTGCTCCAATCCCAGACGCTGACGACCATGTTCCGCTCGGGTCCGGCGGGCCGTTCCGGCTTGGCGGCCGGCAGTTCCCCGGCGGCGATCCGGTCGGTCCAGTCGGCATAGAGGGACAACCCCTTGTCCGGGCCGAGGCGGGCGATGGAGACCGCCATGCCGGTCATCGCCTGCCCCGATTGGATGCGGCGCGTCCACATGTCGGTCGAGTTGGCGAACTCGCCAAGCAGCGCCACCTTGGGCGAGCGGATGTTCTCGCTGCCGAGGGCGTGGCAGGACTGGCAGGAGTTCTTGACGGTATCGATCCAGGCCGCCTGGGTCTTCATGAAGTCGGGGATGCCGTTGCCCTTGTCGCCGGTGCCGGGGAACTGGTCCGCCGCGGGGATATGCAGCATCGAATACCAGTACATGCCCGGATAGTACTTCGCAGCGGCGGCAGCGGTGGGGGCGGGGGTGGCGGCGAGGTTGAGCGTCTTGCCGGGCTCGCCATCAACGCGGGGCGAGTCCACCAGGCCGTAGCCGCGGACCCAAACCTTGTACTTCGCCTGCGGCAGGGCGGGGATGACGTAGCGGCCAGCGTCGTCGGTGACGACGATCTTGGCGAACTTGGTGGGAAGGTCGGTCGTCTCGGCGATGACCCATACGCCGGCCTCCGGCCCCTGCGCGCTGGCGACCACGCCGCCGATGTCGGTTGCGCCGATGCCCGGGGCGGCTGGCGGGTTGGCCTGAGCCTGGGCGGCGACGGGCGCCAGCGCCAGGAGGCCGGCAAGGATCGTGGCTGACAGGAGCATGTTGCGGGTGCTGCAGGGCATGACGGTTCTTCCTCCAGGTGATGGGACTGCGGCCGGTCTTCGCCGGCTTGCGTGCGGGTTGGGGCGGATCAGCCGGTCGTCGGGGCGTCCGGGATGGACAGGAACGCCTGGACGACGTGCTGCAGCGCCTTGTGGCTGCGGCTGACGATCACCGAGTGCGCCGCCCCCTTGATGACCGACAACTGGCGATCGCCGTTCGGCAATTTGGCGAAGAACGCCTGCAGGTCCTCCAGGGTCGAAATGCCGTCATACTCCCCTTTAGCCAGCAGCACCGGGCATAGGACGCGCGCCGGGTCCACGATGGGCAGGTGGGCGGTCATGTCGAGGTAGGTGCCGGTGGGCACGCTGTCGCCGTTGACGATCTCTTTCTCGACGAAGGCCCTGACCACATCCGGGTCGGTGGTGCCCGGCCGGTCGCGGGTGAAGATGCTTTCCAGCATGGCACGGTCGCGGGGGCGCCGGTTGTGGGTGCGGTAATATTCCGTCTGCTCGGCGCGCTTGCCCAGGGTGGGCGACCCGGCGCCGGTGTAGGTGAAGGCGCAGAGCACGAGGCGGCCCATGCGGTCCGGCTGCTCCATCGCGAAGGCGGCGGCGCGTATCGCGCCCGATGACTCACCGAGCAGGTGGGCCGTGGCCTGGCCGGTTTCCCCGCGGATCAGGTCGGTGGCGGCAATCAGGTCCTGCACGCCGCTGGCGATGTCGGAGTTGGCCTCGGTCCGGGTGGAGCGGCCATAGCCCTCGTGGTCCAGCGTCCAAACGTCGTAGCCCAGCCGGGCAAAGACGTTCATCAGCGAATACTCGTCGTGCCCCGGCACCGAAAGGTCGAAGCTGGCGAGCGCCGCGGGCGAGGAGCCGTGCACCAGGAGCAGCACGGGACGCGGCGCGTCGCCCGGCGCGGGGGCGCCGGCGCGCTTGCGATACATCGCGAGGCGGATGTCGGCGCCGTCACGCCGCTTGGTGGCCCAGTAGCTGGCCGACCAGAGGCCCGGCGGCGCTTCGGGCGGCGGCAGGTCGGCGGCCCCCCCTGACAGCAGGGCGGCGCCACTCAGCAGCGCCAGGTTGAGGACGTCCCGCCGCCGGGGTTCGGGCGATGCAGCCATATGGACCACTCCCTGATCGTTCTTGCGCCGGAGCTTATCAGCGTCGGCGGCGGAGTGTTGGAAAATCAGGCAGCCGCCCACCTGCACGACGCCGGCTTCCCCACACGACATCGGCCACCTGCACAGTGTCGCCCCACTTGCACAGCGTTGCTCCGCTCGCACAGCGTTGCCCCGCTTACACAGCGTTGCCCCGCTCGCACAGCGTTGATGGTGTCGCGCCAGGCGCCGCAACGCCCTCGTCCCGTTCAGCCGGGCGAGGCAACGGCCTCTGTCAGCATCTCCAGCAATGCCCGGGCGAATGCGCGCATGTTGGCGACGCGGTCGGCGCTGCCGGTCCGCAGGGTGGCGGTCCGTTCGGCCGGGCCGCTGATGGCGATGCAGGTATGGCCGGCCAGGTCGCCATAGCGGTTCCCGGTGGGTCCGGCGGCCCCCGTCTCGGCAATGCCCCATGTCGTGCCCAGCCGGCTACGGACGGTTCGGGCCAGCAGCATGGCATAAGGCTCGGACGACGACCGCAGGCCGGTCATCTCCTCGCCGGTGATGCCGAGCAGCGCGGTCCGGGCGTCCCCGGTGTAAACCACCGCGCCGCCCTGGAAGTAGGCGCTGGCGCCGGGCACGGCGAGCAGGGACGCCGACACCAGCCCGCCCGACGACGATTCCGACACGGCAACCGTCTCGCCACGGGCCTTGAGCAGCGCGCCAAGCCGTTCCGCCAGGGGCAGCAACTCCTGCATTCCACGTCCTCCGATCCCCAGGCATCGAAACCCCGGTCATCAGACCCCGGCAGGGCTGCGGCTGCAAGCATCGGCAGGCGGAACGTACCCCTGCGCTCCGGCGTCTCCGTCCCAAATCGGACCCTCAACCGCATGAAAGCACCGGCATGGCACGCATCTTCATCACCGGCTCCTCCGACGGCCTGGGCCGCATGGCCGCCCAACTGTTGGTGGAGGAAGGGCACCAGGTGGTCCTGCACGCCCGGAACGCGGACCGGGGCCGCAACGCGCTGGCCGCCGTGCCCGGCGCGGCTGCCGTCCTGACCGGAGACATGGCGAGCATCGCCCAGACGCGGCGGCTGGCGGAGGCGGCCAACGCGCACGGGCCGTTCGACGCGGTGATCCACAACGCCGCCATCGGCTTCCGCGAGCGGCGGCGCGTGCTGACCGAGGACGGCCTGCCGCATGTGTTCGCCATCAACACGCTGGCGCCGTATGTCCTGACTGCCCTGATCCGCCCGCCGGCGCGCATGGTTTACGTCAGCTCCGAGCTGCACCGCCGCGGCCACGCCGGCCTCGACGACCTGCTGTGGGAGCGGCGGGACTGGCGGGGCAACCAGGCCTACTCCGACACCAAGCTGCACGACGCGCTGCTGGCCTTCGCCGTCGCCCGCCGCTGGCCCAGCGTCCGCTCCAATGCCTTGGAGCCGGGTTGGGTGGCGACCAAGATGGGCGGCGCGCACGCATCGGGCGACCTGGACGCGGCGCACCGCACCCAGGCTTGGCTTGCGGTGTCGGACGACGCCGGGACGGCGGTCACGGGGGAATATTTCTTCCACAAGCACCTGCGCAAGCCGAGCGGCGCCACCCGCGACATCGCGCTGCAGGACGGGTTGCTCGCGGAATGCGCGCGGCTTTCAGGCGTGCCGTTCCCCGACCACGCTGCCCCCGAGGATGCGTCGTCATCCCATGGGCGCCGGGATGGCGTCGTGCGGGAAGACCACGGCTGAGCGGTCCAGCTCGCGCAGGCTGCGGCGGCCCGCAAGGCCGAGCGTCAGGTCCAACTCGGCGGCGAGGTTGGCGATCACCGTGGCGACCCCCTGCTCGCCCGCCAGCGCCAGGCCCCAGATGTAGGGCCGCCCGATCAGCACCGCCCGGGCGCCGAGGCTCAGCGCCTTGAAGATGTCGGCGCCGGTCCGCACGCCGCTGTCGAACAGCACTGGGATGCGCCCGGCGACGGCGTCCACCACGCCGGGCAGCGCGTCCAGCGCGGCGATTGCGCCGTCCACCTGGCGCCCGCCGTGGTTGGAGACGATCACCCCGTCCATGCCGGCCTGCACGGCGCGGCTGGCGTCGTCGGGATGGACGATGCCCTTCAGCAGGATCGGCAGCCGCGTCCGTTCGCGCAGGAAGGGCAGGTCGTCCCAGGTCAGGTCCGGGCGCGAGTAGATCGCCAGGAAGCGCCGCACCGCCGCCAGCCCGGTGCCGGATGACAGCGCCCGGACCGGGCTGCCCGGGAAGGAGCGCAGCAGCTCCAGCACCGACCGCAGCGCGCCCAGGCCGGGGCGGGGCGGCGTGGGCGCCGGGCCGCCGTCCAGCGGAAGTTGGCCGAACACCGGGTCGGAGGTGTAGTTGGCGATGCCCCGTCCCCGCAGGAACGGCAGGTAGCCGCGGTCGAGGTCGCGGACCCGCCAGCCCAGCAGGGTGGTATCGAGCGTGACCACGATGGCCTCGTAGCCCGCCCGCTCCGCCCGCTCGACGAAGCTTGCGGTCAACTCGTTGCGTGAGGACCAGTAGAGCTGGAACCAGCGGGGGCCGTCGCCGATGGCCGCTGCGATCTGCTCCATCGAGCGCGACGCCTGGCTGGAGGTGACGAAGGGGATGCCGGCTGCCGCGGCGGCGCGGGCCGCGGGCAGGTCGGCGTCCCGGTGCGCCATCTCCAGCACGCCGATGGGGCCGAGCAGAATCGGCAGCGGCAGGGTGCGGCCGAACAGCTCGATCCTCAGGTCCCGGGTGGACACGTCCCGCATCACCCGCTGCACGATGCGGCAGCGGTCGAAGGCGGCCCGGTTGGCGGCGGCCGTGCGCTCGTTGCCGGCGCCTCCCGCGAAGTAGGCGGCGGCGTTCCGGCTGAGCTTGTGAAGCGCCTCGGCTTCCAGCCGTTCCGGCGAGGCTGGGACCGGTTGCCGGCGCCCGGCGAACCCGGCGATGTAGATGCCCTCCTGGCGTTTCCTGCCAATGCCCCCTGCGCTGTCACGGGCTGGCGGATGAGTCGGCGCCTCGCCTCTACGGTCCATCATGCGCCTCCACGTCAAAGGGCGGAAAGCGGTCCGGCCCAGCCGCAGGTCCGCCGGGTCTAGGGGGCTTCCCTGCCTTCAAGCCGTCCCAAGCGGCTGCTGAAACAGGCAGTCCGGCTCCCGGTTCACCATCGGGTGAAACTTACCCTCAGGCAAGCTTAACGGCTGGCGCCAGACATGCCGGTTTCATACGGTCCCGCGTCATGGCCGCCATCTTTCGCCCAAGCGCAAACTTCTCGAAGGAGCGGGCGATGCTCTCCACGGTTGCAACGCGACGATCGGTCCGTTCGGATCTTGGACCGCTGGCATTGCGCTTGGCGCAGCACACGGGGACGATGCCATGCCCCGCGTGATCCGCGTCGCTGCTGCCCAGATGGGGCCGAACCAGCGCGCCGACAGCCGCGCATCCATCCTGGCCCGCATGGTCGCCCTGCTGGAGGATGCGGCCCGGCAGGACGCAACCCTCGTCGTCTTTCCCGAGCTTCCGTTCACCACATTCTTCCCGCGCTGGCTGCTGCACGGCGGGCACCTCGATGCGTTCTTCGAACCGGCGATGCCCAATCCGCAGGTGCAGGCGTTGTTCGACCGGGCGCTGGCGCTGGGCGTCGGCTTCTATACCGGCTACGCCGAGCTGACGCCCGAGGGGCGCCGCTTCAACAGCGCGCTCCTCGTCGGCCCGGACGGCGCCCAGTTGGGCAAGTACCGGAAGGTCCACCTGCCGGGCTCCGTCGAGCCGCGGCCCGGTGACCGGTTCCAGCAGTTGGAGAAGCGCTACTTCGACTACGGCGACCTCGGCTTTCCCACCTTCCGCGCGCCGCTGTCCTGGCACGGCGGCGTCCTGGGGATGCTGATCTGCAACGACCGCCGCTGGCCGGAGGCATGGCGCTGCCTGGGCCTGCAGGGGGCGGAGATGGTGCTGGTGGGCTACAACTCCGCCGCCTACGACCCGAATGGCGGCACGTCGGAGGACGCTGGGCTGCGCACCTTCCATTCCCGCCTTGCGGCGCAGGCCAACGCATACATGAATGCGGCCTGGGCAGTGGCGGTCGCCAAGGCCGGGGAGGAGGACGGGTCCGGCCTGATCGGCGGCACCTGCATCGTGGACCCGAACGGGCTCGTCGCTGCCGAGGCCGCGACGCTGGGCGACGAGCTGGTGGTCGCCGACTGCGACCTGGACGCTTGCCGCCAAGGCAAGGAAAAGATGTTCAACTTCGCCGCCCATCGCCGGCCCGAGCAGTATCGCCGCATCGTGGACCAGGTAGGCGCCGTGCCGCCGCCGGCCTTGGCGTAGTGGCGCCCGGTGCAGCAACGCATCCTCGTGATCAACCCCAACAACTCCGAGGCCTGTACCAACGGCATCCGGGCATCGCTGGCGCCGTTCGCCACGGCGGGTCCGAGCTTCGCCGTGGAATCCCTGCGGGATGGCCCGCCGGTGGTCGCAACCTGGCGCGATTGGCATGAGGCGGCCGGGCCGCTGCTGCGCCGGGTCGAGGCGGCCGAGGCGTCCGGGCCGCCCGACGCCTACATCATCGCCTGCGTTTCCGATCCTGCCGTGGACCTGTTGCGGAGCGTCACCGCCCGGCCGGTGTTCGGGGCCTTGCGGGCCGGGATCGCGGCGGCGATAACGCGGGGCGACCGCTTTGGCCTCGTTGCCTTTGTCGGGGCCAGCGTGGCCCGGCACCGGCGCGTGCTGCAGGCCATGGGCCTGGAGCACCGCTGCGCCGCCAGCCTGCCGCTCGACCTGCCGATGGACACCCTGACCCACCCCGATGCCTGCCGTCCGCGCCTGCTGTCGGTAGCGGAGGAGTTGAAGGCACACGGCGCCGATACCGTGATCCTGGGTTGCGCGGGGATGGCCGGGCACCGCCGCTTCCTGGAGAATGCGGTCGGCCTGCCCGTCATCGAGCCGGTCCAGGCGGCAGCCGTGCAGGCGCTGCTGGCCTGCGCATAATGGCGCTGTTCCGGTAACCCTGACCCAAGGCTTGCATGATGGATCTGGTGGTGCGTGGCGCGATGCTCGCGGATGGGAGCGGCCCGGTGGATGTCGGCATCGCCGCGGGGCGTATCGCCGCCGTAGCACCTGCCCTGCAGGCGGATGCCCCCGCGATCTCGGCAGAGGGCTGCCTGCTGATCCCCGGACTGGTCGAGACCCACCTGCATCTGGACAAGACCTGCATCCTGGACCGCTGCACGGCGTCCGAGGGATCGGTGGCCGAGGCGGTGCGCCTGACCTCCGCCGCCAAGCGGGGCTTCACGCCGGAGGACGTCCATGCCCGCGGGCGCCGCACCCTGGAGCGCTGCATCGGCTGGGGCACCACCCGCATACGCACCCAGGTCGAGGTGGACCCTGGCATCGGCATGCGCGGGTTCGAGGGGGTGCAGCAGCTTGCGCGCGACTACGCCTGGGCGGTGGACATGGAAATATGCGTCTTTCCCCAGGAGGGCCTGACCGACAACCCCGGCACCGACGAGCTGCTGGTCGAGGGCCTGCGCCGCGGCGCCCGGGTGATCGGCGCCGCGCCGTACTGCGACCGCGACCCGCGCGGGCAGATAGACCGCATCTTCGCCATCGCCCGCGAGTGGAACGTGGACGTGGACATGCACCTGGACATGGGCGACACCCCGGACGGGATGCAGGTCGAATACGTCTGCCGCAAGACCGAGGAGCTGGGCTGGGGCGGCCGGGTCGCGGTCGGGCACGTGACGCAGATGTCGCTGGTGCCGCCTGCGCAATTGGCGTCGCTGGCGGCGACGCTGGCGCGGGCCGGGGTGGCGGTGACGGTTCTGCCCTCCACCGACCTGTTCCTGCAGGGGCGGACCCACGACCATGCCGTCCCGCGCGGAGTTACTCCCCTGGAGCAGTTGCGGGCGGCTGGCGTCACCTGCTCGGTTGCGACCAACAACGTACTGAACCCGTTCACGCCCTATGGCGACGCCAACCTGCTGCGGATGGCGAACCTGTATGCCAACGTGTGCCAGGTTTCCCGCCCGGCGGACTTGCTGGCCTGCCTGGGCATGGTGACGGGCGACGCGGCGCGGCTGATGCGGGCGGATTGCTACGGCATCCGGGCCGGGGCGGCGGCGGACCTGGTGCTGCTGGACGCCGGCACCGGCGCTGCGGCGGTGGCGGAGCTGGCGCAGCCGCTGTGGGGGATGAAGGCAGGGCGCATGACGTTTTCCCGTTCTCGCCCATCGTTGCATACGCCGGATGCGGGCATGGGACACCGTTGCTGACGCCGCCTTGGTTGGGCGTGGCGCAGGTTTGGCGGAGACTGCGGCATCCGGCGGCAAACCTCGCCGGTGTCAGGTGCAGCAGAGACTTGCCCTGCTGTCGGGCTATGCAGTACTCACGATCCTTCCTCTCTCGCCATGACGGCAGCCGTCCTTCGCCCCCGACTTTTCAACTGCAATAGACGCAGTGGCGCTGCAAGCCAGCGGTCGCAAGCATAGTCCCGTTGGTCCAAAAACTGTCGTGCCGCACGCAGCCCGCCATCACGATGCTCCTCTGGGCAGGGCGGACTAGACCGCCCGCATTTCACATGCTTATGAAACGATATGCTGCACTGCACAAAATAGCTTGCATTCGGACTTTGCTGCCTCCATAAGGGTGATGTTGCACTGCAATATAGCCAGAGGGGCTGACCCTCGGCCTTTTCTGGAGGATCGTTCAATGTCCAATACCACCTTTCCCGCCGCGGATGCCTTCTCGTTCGGCCGCACCATCGCCGACATGAAGCAGGGCGTTGACGCCGCGACCGGCGCCCAGTCCGACATGACCCACAAGGCCGCACAGGTCGGCAAGGACTTCGTCGCTTTCAGCCAGGGCAACATGGAAGCCTTCGCCCAGGCCAGCCAGACGTTCGCCGCCGGTTCACAGGACTTGCTCCGCGAGATGATGTCGGCTGGTCAGGCGATCATGCAGGAGGCGCTGAGCAATATGCGTGCCGCTGCTACCGCCAAGGCGCCCAAGGCTGCGATTGAGCTGCAGGCCAACTTCGTCCGCTCCTCGACCATCCAGATCATCACCGAAAGCGCCCGCATCGCCCAGTCCGGCGCTGACCTGGCCGAACGCGTGTCCGCGCCGTTGGTGGCCCGCATGGTGATCGGTGCCGAGATGGTGACCTCGCACCGCATCTGACACGCTCCGGCCGGGCTGCGTGGCCCGGCCGGCGCCTGCTTGCTAAGCCGGCTTGTCCAGCTTGGCCGCCGCGTCATCGTCCGGCGCTGCGCCAGGTTGCGGCGCCCATTCGTCGGCGATCAAACCTTGGTCGTTGCTGACCTCATCGACGTCCTGTTTGGACGGCGGGGGAGAGATATGGGGCTTGCGTTCTGGCGGAGCCGGCGGCGTCGTGGTCATGATTGCGTTCCGATGCTGTCCGTATCCGCAACGCCTGCAGGGCCGTCCGGCTGCATGCGTGCCACCGCCCATACCGCGAATGCCTGAACCAGCGCCGGCTCCTTAAGGTAGTCAAAGCGGCCCGATGCTCCGCCGTGCCCGGCCTCCATGTTGATGCGCAGCAGGATCGGCGCGTCGCCGGTCGTGTGGTCCCGCAGCCGAGCCACCCACTTCGCCGGCTCCCAATAGGTCACCCGCGGGTCGGACAGGCCGCCCAGCGCCAGTACCGCCGGATATGGGCGTGTTCCGACCTGGTCGTAGGGCGAGTAGGATTCGATCAGGTCGTAGGCCGCCGGGTCCTGCAGCGGGTTGCCCCACTCCGGCCACTCCGGCGGGGTGAGCGGCAGGGAGGCGTCCGACATCGTGTTCAGCACGTCCACGAACGGCACCGCGGCCGCGACCCCCGCCCACAGGTCCGGCCGCATGTTCAGCACCGCGCCCATCAGCAGCCCGCCCGCGGAGCCGCCATGCGCCACCATGCGCCCAGGACGTGCATAGCCCTGGGCGGCCAGGTGCTCGGCTACCGCGATGAAGTCGGCGAAGGTGTTGGGCTTCGTCGGCCCGCGCCCGTCCAGGAACCAGCCCCACCCCTTCTCCGACCCGCCGCGCACGTGAGCCGTGGCCCAGATCCAGCCGCGGTCCACCAGGCTGAGCCGCCCGGTGGAGAACCCCGGCTGCATCGGGATGCCATAGGCGCCGTAGCCGTACAGCAGCAGGGGCGCGGAGCCGTCCAGCGGCGTATCGCGCCGCATCAGCGCCGTCACCGGCACCTGCGCGCCGTCCGGCGCCGCGGCATACAGGCGGCGGGCGACATAGCGCGACGGGTCGTGCCCGGATGGGATCACCTGGGTCTTGCGCAGGGTGCGTGTGCCGGTCACCAGGTCCAGGTCCCAGCGCTGCCGCGGCTGCGTCGGGCTTTCATAGACATAGGGCAGGGTGGTGGTGTCCCACTCCAGCCGCGGGCCTAGGCCGAGCAGGTAGGCCTCCTCCTCCACGGTGAGGACGCTTTCGGCGCCGTCCCGCGCGGTGATGACCAGGCGGTTGTTGGCGTCCACCCGCTCGATCCGGACCAGGTGCCCCGCGCTGGCCGCCGTCGTCACGATGTAACGGCCGGGCCGGTGCGGCACCCAGTCGGTCCAGTTGGCCCGGCCGGGGTCGCCGAGCGGCGCGCGCACCAGCTTGAAGTCGGTCGCGCCGTCCGCGTTGGTGCGTATGATGAGCGCGCCGTCCCAGTGCTCGACGTCATACTTCACGCCGGGGTCGCGCCGGACGACCACGCGGGGCTGGGACTCCGGGTCGGAGGCCGGCATCAGCCAGGCCTCGCTGGTTTCCTGGTTGCCGCAGCCGACTACGATCCACTCGCGCGACTGGGTGGTGCCGACGCTTACGAAGAAACCCTCGTCCGGCTCCTCGTAAACCACCACGTCGTCTGCCTCGCCGACCCGGCGGCGCAGCACCCGGCGCGGGCGGCCGTTGTCGTCGCGGAACACCCAGAACAGGAACCGCGAACAAGGCGACAGGGTGAAGGACCCGGTGCAGCTTTCGACGGCAGGGCCGGCCTCGGCACCGGTGGTGATGTCGCGCACGCGGATGCGGTAAACCTCCGATCCCTGAGTGTCCTCCGCCCAGGCATACAGCCGGTGATCGTTGCTGTGCTCCGCCGCGGCGACGCGGAAGTAGGCGTGGCCCTGCGCCAGCGCCTCCACGTCCAGCAGCACCTGCTCGCCGTCCGGGGCGCCGCGGGGACGCCGGGCATGGACGGGATGCTGCGCGCCCTCGGCGATGCGGTCGTAGTATTCCCAGGGTCCGTCCGGCATGGGGACGGAGCTGTCCTCCTCCTGGATGCGTCCGCGCATCTCGGCGAGGATGGTGGCCTGCAATTCGGTGGTTGGGGCGAGGATGGCGGCCGTGTAGGCGTTCTCGGCCTCCAGGTGCGCGCGTATGTCGGCGCGCAGGACCGCGGGGTCGCGCAGCACGCGCTGCCAGGCGTCGTCCCGCATCCAGGCGTAGTCGTCGGTGCGGAGGCGGCCGAGCTGCTCGATCTCGATGGGCCGCTTGGGGGCTTGAGGCGGGACAGGTTGCATCGTGCGACCATAGCCGGGCTTGTGCCTGCGGCAAGGCCGTGCCCACCGGGAGCACCGTTCGGCACGGCGTGCGCCCGGCGGCGAGCAGCCGGGGAAAGCGGGTCGCCTCCACCCCAAACCCGCGGGCGTTGCCGAACTGCGGCATCAGGCTACCGGTTGGCTAGGATCGGGGAGCCGCCAAAGCGGAACGGGCCTATCGAGGGGGCAGGGACACAGCAGCATCCCTGCCGTAACGGCAGGGAGGTCACGGTGGAGTGGGGCAGCACGACCTGTTTACCATGCTCTCATGGCGCCACGTCCGCCACCGGGCCGGCGCCGGCAGTGTGCTGCTCTCCTTACCCGACTGGCCGATCCAGCAGACCTCCATCTGGTCCGCGAAGACCGCGGGAACGCCTGAGGACAATACGCCATAGGCTGGTCCGCCTCACAGCTCCGCAGTCAAAGCCCTCCGGTTCTCGGCTTTGGCGGCACCGGGCTGAATGCGGCCTGGCTCCTGACCGATCCGTCCCAGCTCGTCCCGGCACTGCGCAACCAGGGGCGCCATGCCGCAGCCCTGCGCCAGTGTCAGCGCGGAGCGCAAACGGTCCGCTGTCTCGTCTGGTCCTGCCCCCTGCAGCAGCATTGCCCTGGCAAGCGCGAACGAGGCAAGTGCCTCGTTGCCTCGCTCCTCATGGTGGCTTGCCACCTTGACGGCCTCGCCCGCGGTTTGCACGGCCTGATCGGCCCGCCCGGCAGCCAGATGCGCTTCCGCCAGCCAGGCCAACTCCTGGCCGTGGCTGACCAGGATGCCGCTGGCCCGCGTCCGCTCAACCGCCCGCTGCAGCAGGGTGGTTCCTTCCTCGTCCTTGCCTAGGCGCGAAAGCACCTGGCCGAGGCAGGAAGCGATGTTGGTGAACCACCCATAGAAGCTCCACGCCTGGCATAGCTCCAGGCTGGTCCGCAGCTCCGCTTCCGCATCCCGCAGCCGGCCTTCGGCGCCCAGCACGAAACCGCGGCTCAGGTGGGTGAACGTCAGGCCAAGCGGCTGGTCGGCCTCGCGCGCCAAGGTCACCATGTCTGCCAGGACCGTCTCGGCCTTGTTGAATGCGCCCGTGCGGGACAGTGACCAGGACAGCCAGCCGCGGAAATACAGCGCGCCAGGGGCGGGCAGGCCGAAGTGGCGCAGCCGGTCCCCGGCCTCGACCTCGTGCACCAGCGGCTCCAGGACGGCGATGGTTTGCGGGTAGTCCCCCTGGGCATAGGCCGCCAGCGCGATGTGGAACCGGGTGATGCACGACAGGTCGGCGTCCCCAACCATGCCTAGCGCACGGCGGGCGGCGGCCAGCGCATCAGTTGGGCGGCCAGCCATGTTCAGGTCCCGCGCCAGCAGGCTCGTCGCCCAGGCAAGGCGCCGCGGGTCGCCCAGGCGTTGGGCCAGGCCTTCCGCAGCCTGGCTGTGCTGCAGGTTACGTCCGATCCCAGCCGTGGGGAGCAGGGCGTTCCGCAGCTCGAACCGTATGTCAACCTGCTCGGCCAGCATCGCGTCGGTTTGCGGCAGGCGCTCGCAGGCGTGGATCGCCTGCTCAAAGAACGCGGCGGCATCGCGGTAGGCAGACCGGCTTGCCGCGCGTTGCCCGGCCCGGCGGGCGTGCAGCAGGGCGGCGGCCCACACCTTGCCGCGGTAGGCGTGGTAGGCCAGCGGCTCCGCCTGCTCCAGCAGCCGGTCCGGATGCAGGGTCTCCAACGCCTTGACCGCGGCGGCGTGCAGGTTGCGCCGGCGCGCGCCGGGCATTCCGGCATAGGCGACCTCCTGAACCAGCGCATGGGCGAAGCCGTGCTCGCCGTCCATACCGGGCGGCGCGCGCAGCAGCCCGGCGTCGCCCAGCCGGCCTAGCCGGCTGACGAAGTCCTCGGCAGGGCATTCGGGAAACAGCGAATGCAGAGTCGCAGCCGAAAAGCGGGTGCCGAGGGCAGAGGCGGCCTGCAGCACCTCCTTGTCCGCTGGCGCCAAGCTGTCAATGCGCGCGGCCAGCACCGCCTGCACCGTGTCCGGGATCGCAGCCCGCAGCCCGTCCGCCGCGCCGCTCACGACCTGCATGGCGCGGGTAGCGGCACGGGCCATCTCCTCCAAGAAGAACGGGTTGCCGCCGGCGCGCGCCAGCACGTCGCTGCGCAGCCCGGCCTCCACGTCATCCAGTACGGCGTCGGCCAGCCGCTCCATGCCGGCCTGCGGCAAGGGCGTCAGCGGGATGACTGTCGGGGTCAGCCGTTCCCATCCCGGCTCGAATGCCAGCCGGTGCGTCACGAGCAGCAGCACTCCCTCGACTGAGCCCACGGCAGTATCCAGCAGGCGGAGCGTTTCCTCGTCGGCCCAGTGCAGATCCTCGATCAGGACCAGGACCGGGCCGCGCTGGACCATCGCACGCAGCAGGCTGGACACGGCATCCCACAGGGCGTCGCGGCGGCGCAGCGGCGGCAGCCCCTGCCAGTCCTCGCCACCTGCGGCGAGCGGCAGGTCCAGCAGGGACAAAAGCGCGCTGCGCCCGAGTTGCGGCACGAAGGGCAGCCCGTCCAGTGTGGCGCCAACCTTTCGTGCCGCCTCCCCGGGCGGGTCGCGCTCCTCCAGTTGAAAGCAGGACCGCAGCAGCCGGATCACCGGAACATAAGGGATGTTGCTGCCGTAGGACACCGCTTCGGCCTGCAGTACCTGCCAGACGCCTGGGTCGAGGGACTGCGTCAGCTCCCACGCCAGACGGGACTTGCCGATCCCGGCCTCGCCAACGATGGCGGCGACAGTGCCCCGCCAAACCCGGCCTCCGTCCAGTCCAGCGCAACGGCGGAGGGCCGCAAGCTCCGCCTCCCGCCCCGTGAACGGGCTTAGGCCGCGCTCAACCGCGGCGCGGAAGCGCGAGCCGTCCCTGTGCAGGCCGCGCAGCTCGTGAACGTCTTGTTCGCCGGACAGGCCGCGCAACAGGCGCGCGCCCAACGGCCCCGCATCCACTGCTGCACCAGCAAGCCGGATCACTTCCGACGAGCACAGCGTTGTGCCCGGCGGCGCGATGCCTTGCAGCCGGGATGCGACGTGGATGATCTCTCCGAACGCCCGGTGCGCGCCGGCGACGCTGATGCTTCCCCGGCTGGCCGTCAGCAGCGTGGTACCGGATGCCAGGCCGACTCGAAGCCGCGCCGGGGGACTCAGCCGCTTGGCAAGCTCATGCATGCGCAGCGATGCGCAGCAGGCGCGGACAGCATGGTCTTCCTGGCTTACTGGCGCGCCGAACAGCGCCATGACCCCGTCGCCCAGGACCTGGTTGACCGTGCCGCCAAAGGCATGGACGGCGTCGGACATGGCGCGCAGGGCTGGCAGCAGCCTCTGGCGCGCTTCCTCCGGCCCATGACCGGCGATCAGCTCCGTCGAACCTTCAAGATCGCTGAACAGGACCGTGACGTGCTTCAACTCATCCGGTGCCGGGTCGGGCTGGATAGTGGCTTCACTGCCGAGCGGCGCGCCGCATCCGTCGCAAAACCGGGCCTTGGCCCGGTTGCCTATTCCACAACGAAGGCATGCCATGCCGGCTGCGGTCCGTATGCTACGCGGTGGCTGTCAGGCGAGAAGCGGCCAGCAGCCGGCACTCCCCACGCGTCACGGTTTCCCGCGGCCGGGCGCCGCGTAACCTGTCTGCGCAACGGCCGCCTTTGCGGCAGCCATCGCCCTTACCGCATCCTGCATCGGCACGATCGGGCTCAGGTCAACAATCCTCAGCCCAGCCTCGGCCGACACGGCCATGTTGAAGGCGTGCGCAGCCTCCTTGTCCGGCATGGCAATGATCGTCAGCAGGTCGTGTCCGGACCACATCACGAACTTATCTGTCACGACGTGGGGCGGTGCGGCGGCACTCTTCGAATGTTCGGTGTCGAAGAACCCGAACGACGCCAACGAACCGCCGAGATGGCGCAGCAGCTTGCGGACTGGCGCCAGCCGCTCGTCAAGGCTCGTCGTGTTCTCGACGATCTCGGACCACGCTGCGGGCGTGTAGGCCA
>DASWOJ010000040.1:0-2049 GCA_036398775.1 Acetobacteraceae bacterium | reverse complement strand
GGGGTCACGGCGGCGTTGTTGCTCATGTTCTGCGGCTTGAACGGGCGGACACGCAGGCCGCGGCGCAGGCAGGCCCGCGCCAGCCCGGCCACCAGGAGTGACTTGCCGACGCTGGAGCCGGTGCCTTGCAGCATGATGGCGCGGGCAGGGGAGCTGCCGGCTATTCTGGCGGCTCCGTCCCGAACAGTCCGGCGAGCGGCACGGCGGCGCCGGGCAGGGCTGCCAAGTCCAGCACCGCGTCGGCCCCGACGGGCTGGACCGACTGCCAGCGGCGCTCCGCCGGCAGGGGATCGCGGTGGACCAGGACATGGCGCGCTTCCAGGTCAACCAGCCAATACTCGGGAATGCCGTGTGCGGCATACAGCGGCGCCTTGACATCCCGGTCCCGGGCGAGCGTGGAGTCGGAAACCTCGACCAGCAGGAACACGTCTGCCGGGCCGGGTAGGACGGCCTCGTAACGGTCCACGGGTGGGCGCAGCAGCGCCAGGTCGGGCTGCGGCTCTGAGCGGGGGGGCAGCCGCACCGGACCCTGGACCGACACCAAAGCCCGCTCGCCCACAGCATCGCGCAGCAACTTCTCCAGGCGCAGCACGGCAACGAAGTGGGGCGCGCCGATGGGCGACATGGTGACGACGACCCCTTCGATCAGCTCCGTGCGCTCGTCGGCGGATAGGATGCCGGCCTCCGCCATGCGGTGGTAGTCGTCCACCGTGAAAGCATGCACCGCCTCCAGGATGGAGGGCGCGATAAGGGCTGCGTCGCCGTCGGCCATCACACCAGCTCCTGCATCAGCCAACCCATCCATACCGGCACCGCGGCGGCAGGGGCAAGGGACCGCTCAGAACTCGATCCCCTCCTGCGCCTTCACCCCCGCCGCGAAGTGGTGTTTCACCAGTGTCATTTCCGTCACCAGGTCCGCTGCCTCGATCAGCGCCGGGCGGGCGTTGCGGCCGGTGACGACGACGTGCAGGGCAGGGGGGCGGGCAGCCAGGGCGTCCAGCACCTCCCCCTCCGGCAGGTAGTCGTAGCGCAGGGCGATGTTCAGCTCGTCCAGCAGCAGCAGCGACAGGCCGGGCTGGTGCATCAGCTCGACCGCCTTGTCCCAGGCCCGGCGGCAGGCTGCCACGTCGCGCGCCCGGTCCTGGGTGTTCCAGGTGAAGCCCTCGCCCATGGTGTGCCACTCCACTAGGTCGGCGAAGCGGTCCAGCGCCCCGCGCTCCCCGGTGGACCAGGCGCCCTTGATGAACTGCACCACCCCGACCCGGCGCCCGCGCCCGACCATGCGCAGCAGCAGGCCGAAGGCGGCGGTGCTCTTGCCCTTGCCTGGCCCGGTGTGGACCATCAGCAGGCCCTTCTCGACCGTCTTGGATGCGACCTCCGCATCCTGGACGGCCTTGCGCTTGGCCATCTTCGCGGCGTGCCGTGCCGCTTCGTCGTCGTCGCTCATGCCGGCGTTCCGTTCACGATCCTGGGGGTCCCTTCACGATCAATGGTAGCCCGGCCACTACCAGCGCCACCCGGTCCGCCCGGGCCGCGACCTGCTGGTGCAGCCGCCCGGCCTCGTCGCGGAAGGCGCGGGCCAGAGCGTTATCGGGCACGATGCCCAGCCCGACCTCGTTGGACACCAAGACCGTCGGCGCCGTCCGCCCGTCCAGCGCGGCCATCAGTCCCGCAACGGCCGCCGGCAGGTCCATGTTGCCCAGCATGAGGTTGCTCAACCAGAGCGTCAGGCAATCCACCAGCACCGGCGCGGCGCCGGCCCGGCCCAAGGCAGCCGGCATCTCCACGGGCGCCTCAATTGTATGCCAGCCCGGCACCCGCTCGTCCCGGTGCCGTGCGATGCGCGCCCACATTTCAGCGTCGAAGGCCTGGGCAGTGGCGATGTAGGTCCAGGGGCCGGGGTTAGCCGTCACCAGCGCCTCGGCATGCCGGCTCTTGCCGGACCGGGCGCCGCCGAGCACGAAGGTCAGCATGCGAGCGCGACGTCCTTCTCCCTCTCCCTCCGTGAGAGGGTTGGGGTGAGGGGGTGGGCAGGCGCTGTCCCGTCTC
>DASWOJ010000039.1:0-6675 GCA_036398775.1 Acetobacteraceae bacterium | reverse complement strand
GCCTCCAGGTCGGGGAGGCGGGCGGCGTCGGCGACCAGGCCGCGGTGGCCGCAGTCCATGAGGGCCTGCTCGTTCACGTCGGATACGAAGACCGCGGCGCCGCAGGCGGCGAAGCTGTCGGCCATCACCCGGCCGATGCCGCCGGCGCCGGCGGTGATGGCGACGCGCAGGCCGGAGAGGTCCAGGGGGACCGGGGTGCGGGCGCCGGTGATCATTGGGCGGCCTGGGGGGAGGCACCCATCGGCTCCATGCCGCTGTCGCGGATTGCCGGGGCGGCGGCGGGGGAGGCGAGGTAGGCGATCAGGGCGCGGGCGGCCTCGGGCTGGGTGGAGCGGGCCAGGACGCCGGCGGAGAAGATGGTGACCTGCTGGACCTCGGGGGGGAGGGGGCCGACCAGGTCTATGCCTTGGATGGGTTTCAGCTCGCTGATCTGCTGGAAGCCGAGGTCGGCGTCGCCGCGGGCGACGATCTCGCCGACCGGGGTGGCGGGGATCATGCGGGCCTTGCCTTGCATCTGGGCTTCGACGCCCAAACGATGGAACATCTCGTTTTGGATATAAACGCCGCTGGCGCTGTCGGAGTAGGCGACGGACTTGGCGTCGAGCAGGGCCTGGCGTAGGGCGGCGGGGGTGCTGATGTCGGGGTGGGGGGCGCCGGCGCGGACGACGACGCCGATGCCGGAGCGGGCCAGGTCAACCCGGGAGCCGGGGGTGACGACGCCTTGCTTGACCAGGTTTTCCAGGGCGTAGCCGACCATGATTAGGACGTCTATCGGCTCCTGCCGGGCCAGGCGGGTGGGGACGGCGTCGGTGGTGGTGCCCATGCTGGGTCCCCAGCCCGTGCTGACGGTGTTGCCGGTGGATTGCTCGAAGGCCGGGGTGAGGGTCTTGTAGGCGGCGGCGAAACCGCCGGAGCTGATGACGCGGACTTCGGCGGCGTTGGCTAGGGTGGGCCATAGCAGGGCGGCGGGTAGGGCGGCCAGGGCTAGGCGGCGGGTGAGGGTTGGGGCCATGCGGTTAGTCTCCTGCGGCGGCTTGGCGTTCGGCGGTGGCTCGGCGTTCCACGCGGGCGCCGTTGTAGATCAGCAGGGTGGCGACCAGGCCGCAGCCGCCGCCGAAGGCCATCCATAGGCCGGGGGCGGCCTTGTTGCCGGTCCAGTCGATCAGGGCGGTGGCGATGGCTGCGGTGAAGCCGCCGAAGACGGCGGTGGCTAGGGAGTAGGCTAGGGAGAAGCCGGCGGTGCGGACGGCGACGGGCACGACCTCGGTCAGGGCGACGACCATGGCGCCGTTGTAGCTGCCGTAGAGGAAGGACAGCCAGAGGAGGACGATCAGCATGTGCGGGAAGGTGATGTCCTGCACGAGCCAGGCCAGGGCCGGGTAGGCGGTGACCAGGGTCAGGCCGCTGAAGAGGAGGAGGAGGGGCTTGCGGCCGATGCGGTCGGATAGGGCGCCCATGACCGGGAGCCAGATGAAGTTGCTGACGGCGACGCAGAAGGTGACGATCAGGCTGTCGGTGGCCGTGAGGTGCAGGACGTCCTTGCCGAAGGTTGGGGTGTAAACGGTGATGAAGTAGAACGAGATGGTGGTCATGGCGACCATCAGCATGCCGAGGCCGACGATCTGCCAGTTGAGCAGGAGGGAGCGGGCGATCTCGGGCAGGCTGGGGCGGTGGGGGCGGGCGAGGAACTCCTCGGTTTCTTGGAGGCTGCTGCGGATGTAGAACAGGAAGGGGACGATGAGGCAGCCGATGATGAAGGGGATGCGCCAGGCCCAGGAGTCGATCTCGGCCGGAGCCAGCGTTTGGTTCAGGACGTAGCCGATGATGGCGGCGACCATGATGGCGACCTGCTGGCTGCCGGACTGCCAGGCGACGTAGAAGCCCTTGTTGCCGGGGGTGGCCATTTCCGAGAGGTAGACTGAGACTCCGCCCAGCTCGACGCCGGCGGAGAAGCCTTGGAGCAGGCGGCCGATCAGGACCAGGAGGGGGGCTAGGAGGCCGATGGTGGCGTAGCCGGGGACGGCGGCGATCAGGACGGTGCCCATCGCCATGATGCCGAGGGTGACGAGCAGGCCGCGGCGGCGGCCGATGCGGTCAATGTAGCCGCCGAGGATCACGGCTCCGAGCGGGCGCATGAGGAAGCCGGCACCGAAGGTCATGAAGGTCAGCAGCAGCTTGGCGGTGTCGTTGTCGCCGGGGAAGAAGGCCTTGGAGATGTAGCTGGCGTAGAAGCCGAACAGGAAGAAGTCGAACATCTCCAGGAAATTGCCGCTGGTGACGCGCAGCACCGTGGCGATCTTTGATTGCGGCCTGGCGCCGCTGCCTGCGTGGTCCATTCCAGCCCTCCCTGATAGGCGTTCCGTTTGGGGCAGCATGCGCCGGGCTGGGCGGGGTGTGAAGAGTGGGCGGCGCGTTCACAAGCTGGGACGGGCCTGGCTTGGCGGGGCTGGGTTTGGGACGGACGTTGGCGGCATGGCTGCGTGGAGGATGGCATGGCAGGGGATGCCAGCCGTTCGGGGGCCGTGCCGGGCGGGTGCCAGGCGGCGCTGACGGCGTTCTGGGCGGCGCGGGGCCTGCTGGCTCGGGCGGGGGTGAAGCCGCATTGGCGGCAGTTGGCGGGGAGGGCGCCGTTCGAGGCGGCGTAGGCTGCGGAGGGCCGGGCTATTGCAAGGGCCTTTTACCGGTCTGTCAGCCGCAGCTCGATGCGCCGGTTCCGCGCATAGCTTGCGGGGCTGTCGGTGCCGTCCAGCGGCTGGAACTCGCCGAAGCCGGTGGCGGCTAGGCGGTTGGGTGGTACGCCCTCGTCTACCAGCAGCTTGACGACGTTGATCGCGCGCTGGGAGGACAGTTCCCAGTTGGAGGGGAAGGCGCCGCGGCTGACCGGCTGGCGGTCGGCGTGGCCGTCCACGCGGAGTATCCAGTTGATGTCGTGCGGGATGTCCTTGCCGATGTCCTTCAGGGTTGCCGCCAGGGCACGGATCTGGTCCTGGCCGGCCGGGGTCATGTCGGCGCTGCCTGGCGGGAACAGCACTTCGCTTTGGAAGACGAAGCGGTCGCCGACGACCTGGATGCCGGGGCGGTTGGCCAGGACCTCGCGCAGGCGGCCGAAGAACTCGCTGCGGTAGCGTTGCAGCTCCTCGACCTTGGAGGCGAGGGCGGCGTTCAGGCGGCTGCCGAGGTTGGCGATCTGGGCGTCCTTGTCCCGTCCCGATGCTTCGGCCAGGTTCAGCGACGATGCTACCTGGGTCATCTGCGCCTTCAATTGCAGGATTTGCTGGGTCAGCAGGGCGACTTGGGCGCGGTTGGAGGCTGAGAGCTTTTGCTCGTCCGCCAGTTGCGCGGCGACGGCGGCGCGGCGTTCGGCCTCCGTGGTGGTGCGGGCGGCGGCGTCGGCTGCCTTGCGCTCCAGCTCGTCGCGCAGGGCGGACAGGCTGCGGAGCTGGTCGTTCAGCTTGGCGATGTCGGCCAGGCGAGCCTCGATGGTAGCGCGGTCGGCCTGTGTCGTGCGGTCAAGCTCCGCCTGTATTGCTGCGGCCTGGGTGCGTAGGGCGGCTAGGCTGCGCCGGGCTTCTGCGAGCTGGCCGGCGACTGTGGCGGCGTCCTGGCCGGCGGTGTCGGTCCGGCCGGCGGCGTCGGCTAGGCGGGCCTGCAACGCCTCGGTGCGGGCCTGGATGGAGGCGGATTGCAGCTCGGCGTCGGCCAGCCTGGCGGAGAGGCGGTCGCGTTCCGTCCGCAGGCCGGCGGCTTCGGTGGAGGCTCGGGCGGCGTCGTTGCGTTGGGTTTGCAGGTCGCGGGCCAGGCCGTCGCGGGCGGCGGCGGCGGTTTGCAGGTCGCGGTTCAGCCCGGCGACGGAAAGCTGCAGCTCGCCGGCGCGGCCGCGCTCCAGGCTGAGCAGGTCGGTCAGCTCGGCCACGCGGCGGTTCAGGCCCTCCAGGGCGCGGTCGCGGCCGGAGAGGGCGACGGATAGGAAGGCCTGGGCCAGCACGAATACCAGCAGCACGAAGATGATGACCATCAGCAGGGTGGACAGGGCGTCCACATAGCCGGGCCAGGGGTTCAGCTCGTCGCTGGCGCTGCGGCGGCGTGAGCGTGCCATTAGGGGCGGGCCATCAGCCGGGCTGGCCTTCTGCCAGGGCGGCGATGGTGCGGGTCAGCACGCGGATGTCGTTGCGAAGCTCGGTTGTGCTCTGTATGCGGCCCTGCTCGGATTCGGAGAGCAGGCGCTGCATGTAGATCTCGATGTTGCGCAGGTGGGCGCGGGCGGCTTCGTCGCCTTCGGGGCGGCGTTCGCCCAGCTTGGCTAGGGCCGGGCCGAGCTGGGATTGGGTTTCGGCGATGCGGATCATCAGTTGCTGGCTGGCGCGCATGGTGTCGGAGAGGGTGGCGATCTTTTCGGTCAGGGCCAGGATGGCGTTGTTGGACTGGGTGCGGCCGTCCTCGCCGCGGACCAGGATGGATTGCAGGTTCTCCATGTTCTCGGCGGTTTGCTCCAGGAGGGCCTGGACGTAGACGGGGACCGAACCGCTGCTGTCGTCGCTGCCCAGGGCGCCGCTGGAGAGGCGGGTTAGGCCGGCTAGCCACTCCTCTAGCTCGTTGAAGAAGCGGTTTTGCGCCTGGCCGGCTGTGAGGTCGAGGAAGCCCAGCACCAGTGCGCCGGCCAGGCCGAACATGCTGCTGCTGAACGCGGTGCCCATGCCGCGGAGAGGGCGGGCCAGGCCGGCCTTGAGCTGGTCGAACAGGGCGTTGATGTCGCCGGAGCCGACCGACATGCCGCCGATCACGTCGGATACTGCGGCGACCGTCAGCAGCAGGCCCCAGAATGTGCCTAGCAGCCCCAGGAAAATTAGCAGGCCGGTCATGTAGCGGGACAGCTCGCGGCTTTCGTCCAGGCGGCTGGACAGGCCGTCCAGCAGGCTGCGCATCGCCGGGGCGGACAGGGTGAAGCGGTCCTGTCCGTCGCGCTTGGCCTGGCGGGCGGCCAGCATGGAGGCCATTGGCGCCAGAAGCCGGGGGGGCGGCAGGGCGGCCAGGCGGTTGCGCTGCTTTTGGAAGGTTTCCAGCCAGTGGACCTCCGGCTGCAGGCGCTGCACGTTCAGCAGGTTCCAGACGATGCCGGTCAGCAGCACCAGGAAGATCAGGCCGTTGAGCAGGGGGTTGTTGCTGAAGGCGTCGGCCAGCGCGCCGGACAGCAGGACGACCACGACCAGGACCAGGCCCAGGAACGCCGCCATGCGGATCAGGTAGGTGTTGGGCCGGGTCACGGCGTGGTTCCCGGGGCGTTCGCTGAGGGGGTTGCTGGCGCGTTTCCTGGGGCGGCTCCGGCCGGGGCGCCGGAGGCAATCAGGTCCACGCGGTCGGCGGGGCCTTCCGGGCCATTGGCGCCGAGGGCGCGGACGTAGATGCGGGTGGAGGCGATGCCTTCGTTGACCAGCACGGAGCGGGCAGCGAGGGCGCGGGACAGCGACAGGCGGCGCGGCGTGCTGGGGTCGTCGGCGGTTCCGGCGGCGGTGGCGATGACGTTGACGGTTTCCTGCCCGTTTTCCTTCATGGTGCGGGCGAAGTCCCGTACTGCCTGCACGGTGGCGCCATTCAGGTCGGCGCGGTCGGGGCCGAAGGTCACGCGCACGCCGCCCTGGATCGGGCTAGGCTCGCCCGGCGCATCGGCGGCCACCGGTGGCGCCGTTGGCGGAGGCTGCTTGGCGACCGGGACGGCGACGGCTGGCGGGATGGCGGCGATGGCTGGCGGCGCGACCGGCACCGCAGGCGGCGGCTTGGGCGGGACGGGCACCGCCTGGCGGGCCGTGGCGGCGCCTGCTGGAGGGGCATTGGGCGCTGGCTTGGACGCTTGGGGGCGGGCGGGCGCCGTGGCATGGGGGGCCGTGGGATGCGCCGGGGCGGGGCGCGCCGTGGGGCGGGCCGGGGTCAAGGCGTCCAGGGCGCTGTTGTTGACGCTCTGCGTCCTGCCGTGGCCCGGCAGGGACAACAGCAACGCGACGCCGGCGGCCCAGTGCCGGGTCATGCGGGCCGGCATCAGGCCGCGCGGCCCTCGGCCGCCGAGACGCCTTCCGCCACGACTTCGCGCAGGCGGGCGTGCATGTGCGGGTTGGCGGCGACGATGTCGTTGCCGGCGGCCTCGTGCAGGATGCTTTCGGCACCGGCGGGGTCGGTGACGAAGCCGCCGGCCTCGCGGACGATCAGCAGGCCGGCGGCCATGTCCCAGGGTTTCAGGCCCAGCTCCCAGTAGCCGTCGAAGCGGCCGGCTGCGACCCAGGCCATGTCGAGGGCCGCGGCGCCGAAGCGGCGGATGCCGGCGACCTGCGGCATGAGGACGCCGAGGGTGCGGGCGAAGGCCAGGCGGCGGGCGCCGCTGACGGCGGCGAAGGGAATGCCGGTGGCGAACAGCGCGTCCTTGAGCTCGCGGCGGCCGGATACGCGTAGGCGGCGCTCGTTTAGGAAGGCTCCGCCGCCTTTTTCTGCCCAGAACATCTCGTCGTTGACGGGGTTGTAGATCATGCCGGCGGTGATCTCGGTGGCGCCGTCGGGCAGGCGGCGTTCCAGCGCGATGCTGATGCACCATTGCGGGATGCCGTGCAGGAAGTTGCTGGTGCCGTCCAGCGGGTCCACGACCCAGCGCCAGGCCCAGTTGGCGCCGCCGGACATGCCGCTTTCCTCCAT
>DASWOJ010000038.1:0-9546 GCA_036398775.1 Acetobacteraceae bacterium | reverse complement strand
ATAGGATTATGCACCTGCACCACTGTGATGGGCTGGGCGTTTCTTAACTGTGTACGAATGCGGGCGCGGAACCCAGAGAGAACTGGCCTTTTCGACCTCTTGTCGTGCTGATCAGCGCCGAAACCCACCGCCGACTCACACTCAGGTCGGCCAAATGTGCTTCAAGGGTGGCTGAAGCCCGTCGAAAGACCCTGAAAGGGAAAGACGTAGAATGCAGTCTATGACGACGGCCAGTGTCTGCTTACCTATTCCGCAAGCTTCGAAGCAGCTAGGCCGCTATTTGCGGGACTATCTGGAAACGTTCAGTAGGGCGTACTGGCCCGGCATGATCAGGACTGCGCCACGGGCCGACGCGTTGCCTCGGCGGTGACGGGTCGGGCCGCCCACCACCCAGCCAGCAGGGAACCCGAGAGGTTATGCCAGACCGAGAATATTGCGCCGGGCAATGCCGCTAGTGGACCGAAGTACAGCTTGCCCAGCGTCGCGGCCAGGCCGGAGTTCTGCATTCCGACCTCCAGGGCTAGGGTGCGGCACACGCTCTCGTCGAAACCGAACAGGCGGCCGCCCCAGTATCCGCCCAGCAGCCCAACGCCGTTGTGCAGCACCACGCCGATCGCAACCACAGGCCCGACCGCCGCGATGACCGGCTGGGTGGCCCCGACGACCGCGGCGATGATCAGCAGGATCGCCACCATGGAAACCAGCGGCAGCACGGCCTCGACCGCTCGAACCAGGCGGTGGGCAAGGTGGTTGACTGCCAGGCCCAGCAGGACGGGCACGGCCACCACCTGGATGATGCTGGTCAGCAGTCCCCAGGTATCGACGGTGATCCCTGCCGAGACATAGAGGCGTGTGAGAAGCGGCGTCGCCACCACCCCCACCAGCGTCGAAAGCGCGCTGATCGTCACGGACAATGCGACGTCCCCACCCGACAGGAACACCATCACGGTGGAGGAGGTGCCGCTTGCCACGCTGCCGACCAGGATCATGCCGGCGGCCAGTTCGGGCGGCATGCCCAGCAGATGGGCGATCGCCCAGGCGGCCAGCGGCATGATCAGGTAGTGCAACCCTAGTCCCGCCAAAACCGGGCCTGGTCGTGTGACGACGCGGCGGAAATCGCTCACCCGCAACTTGACCCCAGCTGCGAACATGATCAGCGCCAGCAGATAGGTCACGTAGGGGACGACGGGACTGAAGCTATTCGGGGCAACGTAAGCCGCCAGGGCGGATACTACCGCCCAGAGCGGAAACAAACGGGTCACGATGCGCATGATGGGCCCTTACGGGATCACGCCGCCTTTGTCAGCCGAGCCTGCACGCAAACGAGCATCCCTCCGGCGTCATAGCGATCAGTCAGGAGGCCACCTCCTCGGGTGCAGCCTGCGTGACGGAAATGTCAAACACCTGGGGCGTTACGCCGCGAGCTGGATTGTTTGGTGGCCGAGGTGCCCGTCCAGCGATGCGGCCCTGACCTGAAGCACACGATGGGCGCTGCGAGGTGGCCATCTGTAAATCAGCGGCGGGTCTCGACGCTGATAAGCACCGTAACATACTGGATGCTCACAGTTCTCCTAGGTTTGGTATCTACGATGGCTAACACCGTGGGTGCGGATCCGGCTGACGCAGACCGGCGGCATCGGGGCGGGCATGGGGTCAGGGCTGGCTATGGCTATGGCGGGGAGGATTGCCGGGTCGCTTGCCAGCGGCAACCCATAGAATTGCGCTACGCGCGATAACTGCCATTATCGCGCCTGAGTAGGGCGGGATGGCCCGGAAATATCGCAGGCTGTCACGGTGCCAAGATCGCTGGAATCTCCGGCCAGAACGGCCTCCAGGCCGCGAAAGTGTCCTGGATCACCATAGGAAGTGCCCTGGATCACCATAAAAGTGTCCTGGTTCGCCATACGACGGACGGTCGAGCGCCTGCACCGGGCCGTGCATCGGCCCGTGAGCGGGAGAGCCAGCGAGCGGAACCTGCTGCACTCGGCGGCGCGCCTGTCCGGTGGCCACCAACTGGTCGGGATCGCCGGAAGCATCGCAACCGCGGGACCACATACGCCGGGGTCCCTCCTCTGTTCGCAGCCTGCCGCTGCAAGCGGAGCGCGTGGGTCGGGACAGGCGGACCTCCCGCCATGCACCCTCGCTGTTGCCGCTTACAACGAACCAGGAGACTTTTCTTGCGATCTAGGGGATTTATGGCGATCTACGGATCACGTAAGCGGCTGAAATCCTGCTGATTGGCGTATTGCGATCTAGGACACGCGACATGTATCGCGGGGCCGAGATCGCTGGAACCTCCAGCAAGCACGGTTTCCAGACCGCGAAAGTGCCCTAGATCATCATGGGAAGTGCGCTGGCTATCAATAAAAGTGTCCCGGCTCGCCATACGACGGACAGTCGAGGCCGCTGGTGCCGTGATAGCGTCTCATCATGGCTGCGCTCCCATCACCGCAGAGGCAGTGCCGCTGTAGCGGGCGCGCAGCTCGCGTTTCAGCAACTTCCCTGCGGTGTTCTTCGGCAGGCTCTCGGCGAAGAATACGAATTTCGGACGCTTGTAGGGTGCCAGCAAGCTATGGGTGTGCTCGATCAGTTCCGCATCGGTGGCCGCCGCCCCGTCTCGCAGAACGATCACCGCCGCGACCGCCTCGATCCACTTGAGGTCCGGCACCGCGATTACCGCAACTTCCGACACAGCAGGATGGGTGAACAGGGCCTCCTCGACCTCCCGGCTGGCGACCTGGACGCCTCCGGTGTTGATCACGTCCTTTATGCGGTCCACCACATACAAGTAGCCTTGCGCGTCGAAGACGCCGATGTCGCCCGAATGGAACCAGCCACCCTCAAATGCCTGTGCCGTCTCCTCCGGCTTGTTCCAGTAGCCGAGCATCAACTGCGGCGAACGGTGCACGATCTCGCCGTGCTCGCCGGGTGGCGCGTCCCGCATGTTGAGATCCACCACGCGCGTCTGCACGTTCAGCACGGGACGGCCGACCGACGCGGGGCGGGCGTCGTGTTCCTCGGGCCGTAGCACCGTGGCGAGAGGGGAGATTTCGCTCTGCCCATAGCAGTTGTAGGCCCGGATGCCCGGCAGGCGCGCCCGCAGCTCCTGCAGGACGGGAAACGGCATGATGGCAGCTCCATAGTACGCCTTCTGTAGGCTGCGGAGGTCGCGGGTGGCGAAGTCCGGATGGCGCAGCAAGTTGATCCACACCGTTGGCGGCGAGAAGAACGACGTGAGGCGCTGCTGCTCGATCAGCTCGAGGCAGCGGGCCGGGACAGGCCGCTCGATTAGCATGATCTCCGCCCCAGCCAGTAACTGCGGCATGACGAAGGTGTGCATCTGCGCCGTGTGATATAGGGGTAGCGCCGCTAGGACACGGTCTTCCGCGGCGTATTCGCAGGCCATGATGCAGCTCGTGTACTCGGATAGCAGGGCGCGATGGGTCAGCATCGCCCCTTTTGGAGCGCCGGTGGTGCCGGAGGTGTACAGGATCTGGGCTATATCGTCGTCCGTCACGTCCTCGCCGGCGTCCCCTGTCTCGCTGGCGGGTAGAAGCGACGCGAAGCTCCGAAGCGCAGCCGTCCCAGATGCCTCGGCCGTGTCGCGCAGCGCCGGGTCGTGTAGGATCAGCCGGGCCCCGCACTGCCCGGCGATATAGCCCAGCTCGCCAGGCGATAGCGCGTAGTTGGCCGGAACGTGGATCACCCCCGCCTTGCAGCAGGCGATCCAGAACAGCAGGTAAAGATCGGAGTTTTGGCCGAACGCTATCACCCGTTCGCCCTGCCTCAGCCCCTCGGCCCGCAGCCCGGCGGCGATCCGGTCGGTGACGGCGTCGAGCTCCCGGTAGCTCCAGGCGCGGTCCTCGAAGCGCAGGGCCGTGCGGTCCCTGAACCGGTCTGCGGCCCTGGCGAGCGCGTCGCCAATCGTGTTACGCGCGGCGCGCCGTGCCATGGCATCCATCCCAGCCCTCCTACATTCCGTTAGTCGGCAGCCCTCGCTTGCGTTACGCCTCGGTGGCTTCATTTGCCCGTGAATGAGCTTGTCTGTGAACAGCTGCCGAACCGAGACCCTGTTGGAGTTGGGTCTACTGCGTCGATCGCACTCAGAGAAGCGCTGCAAGGGCGGGGTCCCGATCGGAACCCTGCCTGTTCACCGCTTTAACCATGACATTAATGTATTGCCGCCGTTTTCGGGAGGTGTCCCGGTTCAGCGCTTGTTCACACTATACATGTTATGGTCACCGCTGCTGACCGCACATCCACTCCGTCCCGAGGTCCTCCGGAAATGGCACTTCCGGCAGCAGGTCAGAGGAATGTAGCTGGCGCCGCGAGAGGGCGTAATGGCGGGTAGAGCGGCGTCCAGCCCCCTCCCCTGCCCCTCTGGCAGCGCCGCTGAGCCCCGTTTGCCACCTTTACGGTCGCGCCGCACACACCCGATACGAAGGATTAGGCCGGACTGCTGAGAGGTTGGCCCGGGCATTGAGATATAGACCCTTAGGCTGTTAGTTGGCTATACCCCTAGGGATCTAGCCCCCTACGGCGCCGATTGTCCGGCGGGTTCACGTCGGCTTCCGGAACGTCGTATCCGGCCTGCCGCATCATCCGGGCGAAGAACCGACGCGTCGATCCCGCCTTCTCCCCTTCCCTCGCGATCAGGTCGGCGAACGCCTCGCTCGCCTTGAAGTTGATCTGCACGACCGGCGGCGGTCGTTGCCGCGCGTTGTCCTGCGATGACGCCGGCGCCGGCTGCGGCACAGGGACCGCAGCCGGCAAGCTGGCAGTGGCAGGGGAGAGCTGGGCAGCTAGGTCGGCACCGCTGACGCGCTTCGGCTTGAACGGGCTCATACTGCCTTGTCCCCTTCCTCGATAGACGGTATAGCCCCCTTCCCCGCTAGCTCTATGATCAGCTCTGCGGCCTGCTGGCCGACCTTGCCGGTGACCGGCACCGACCCGCTGAACGACAGCTTCGTGAAATCGGCCAGATCGCCGAAGGTATGATCGAGCACGTTCAGCTTCTCTTCGACGAGGCTGTCGAGCGCGGCCCGCTCGGAAAGGCCGCGCGGCTTCCAGCGGGTGAGTAGGACACTATACGGTATAGTTCGTCTAGCCGCCTTGCTTAAGCTAGCCACCTGCTGCGCCGTGCGCATCGTCTCCCGGACACTGCCGCGATCCGGCATGCACGGGATCAGCACGAAGTCGGCCATGCCGATCGCTGAGGCCGCTGTCAGGCTTTCGAAACCGGCGGTATCGACCAGCACCACGTCGTGGCTTTCCGACAAGCTGCCGGCCAAGTCGACGACCTTAATATGGTCGATCTCCGAGTGGCAGTCGAACGCTGGCCCTTCATAGGCCTGGGCATGCCACGAGGCGAAGGACTGGTTCCGGTCGGCATCCACCACGGCCACCTTGTAACCCTGCGCGGCCAGGTTGCCCGACAGGATCATCACCGTCGTCGTCTTCGAGCATCCGCCCTTGCCGCTGGCTACAGTGAGTATGCTTCCCATAGGCGGATAGCCCCCTAGCTGTCTTAGGGCATAGCAGCATACTTTAAAACGGTTTGATAGCCCCCTTGCCAGGAAGGTGCGTCGGTGCCTAGGGGCATATCCGGCTATTGTATCTGGTTATTAGTTGTAATGCAGGTCAGTCGATATTGGCCGTCTCACATGAGCCCGCATTCGGCTGGTGCAAGGGTATAACCCCCTAGCCTCCTATGTGCCTATAAGTATAGGCTAATAGTAAAATATACGCCTAACGGCCTTTGTACATATCCGCATAGCCTCCTATTTTCCAGCCAGGTCGATTTGGAATCTATGCTCCTAGCCAGCAAGACGCATAGGCCACTTTCCGCCTTCGCGTCCCATGAACACCGCTACACGTAGCAGGCTCACCATCGCTCCTGCTGAACCACGCCCATACCAGTTTAATGCGGGGCACTCGCGGTTGCTGGTCCCATTCGCATCCGGTGGTGAAGAAATGAAAGGAGGTGAACAGGGAAGGGTAGGACGATGGAACTGATGCCACTGGCGCCAGACGCGCCACAAGAGTGCGTCGCTACGCTCCCGTGGGCTGCGCCCACGCTCTTGTCCCCCGCCCGGCCGCCTGTGGCGCCGGATCAGCATCCAAGGGTGAAGGATGCAGGATGATGAGCAGACATGACGGGGAGATCCAGGCGTTGCGGGTAGGCGTGAGCTGCGCTGTGGTGCTGGAACGGCGAGGGTGGCAGCTCGACAAGCGGGACAGCACGCGGCAGTGCTGGAAGTATCGCCGCGGCGCCGGCGAGGTGCTGATCGTGAACCATGAGGGCCGCGGCTGGTGGGACCCGACCGGCGACCGCAAGGGGGACGTGTTCGCCCTGGTGCAGTTTTTGGAACCGGGTATCGCCTTCAGTCGGGTCCGCCGGGCGTTGCGCGACCTGAGCGGCATCTCTCCTTCCTTCCCGGTTGCCCCTGCTCCCACGCGGGGTAAGGCGCCCCAGCTGCCGCCGGCGGAGCGATGGACCGAGCGCCGACCCCTGTCACGGGCCACCCGGACCTGGTGCTACCTGACCGAGCAGCGCGCGCTTGAGGCATCGGTGCTGATTGCGGCTTCCCGGGCGGACGCTCTGCGCGAGGGGCCGTATGGCAGCGCCTGGTTCGCCCACCGTGACGGGGCTGGCGAAGTGGTCGGCATCGAAATGCGCGGCCCGGACTATCGAGGCTTCTCCACGGACGGTGACAAGACTCTGTTCCGGCTACCGGGCCGGTTGCCGTCCAGCACCGTGCCGACCACGCGCCTGGTGGTGTGCGAAGCGCCGATCGACGCCATGAGCCTGGCCGGCATCGAGGGGCTGCGGGCGGACACGCTGTATGTCGCCACTGGCGGCGGCATGGGGCCGGGGACGGTCGCGGCGCTGCAGGCGCTGCTCCGGGACCTCGCCGCCCAGCCCGACGCGGTGCTGGTGCAGGCGACGGACGCCGATACTCCAGGGGAGCGCCATGCGGCCAAGCTGGCAACCTTGGCGGCCGAGGCCGGGGTGCGCAGCGGGCGCATCCTCCCCTTTGGCGGTCGCAACGACTGGAACGACGTAGCCCAGGCGCGGCGCCGGGCTGCGCTGGGCCTGCCCTGCCCGGCCGCACCGGAAACCTCCGATCAGCTCGCGGGGGCACGGGTGTGAGCGCCCCGGCGTCGGGGCGCTCGACCGCCGACCCTGGCGTGCGCCTGCTTGTGGAAGGGGGCGACACCGTCCTGGAGGGCGTGATCGTGGACGGGGACCGGGAGGAGGACGGGCAGTGGGACCTGGATAGCCGGTTCGTGCTGCTCACCAACGACGGCGAGAGGCTCAGGGTAAACGGCTGGATGTGTCTGATCGAGGTGGACGAGGAGGAGGAACAAGGGGGCAGGGGGGTGGGCTGACGCGGGCAGGGCAGGGGAGGCCCTGCCGCGTCGTGCCAGGGGCCGCAAGGGGCAAGGGCCAAGCGGCCCGCGCTGCGCGCGCCCCCTGCACCCCCTGTCCCGACGCGGCTGCCGGGCTGTGTCTTCAGGTGATGAAGGCAGAGCAGAGGGACGGCAATGATGAGAACGATCGAGAAGCTGCGCCTGGTGCTGGGCGCGATGCTGCTGGCGGGCGTGCTGTATGCCCTGGTGACGGTGCCTGGCCTTGCATCAGACCTGGCCTCCACGGTGCCGGAACGGCCGACGTTGGAGGCGTTCCGGTGACGGCCATCAACGAGGGGAACGGGGACGTACAGGACCAGGTTCCGGAACAGGCGTTGTCCTGGGTGGCCTGCTACCTCACCAGCCAGAGCTATGGCGGGTCGGCCGAGGGTGGCTGGTGGTATGACGAGGGCGAGCTTGTCACCGACCCCGACATCTACCGCACCCTGGGCGGCACGCCACGGTCCTTCCTGACCGAGCAAGAGGCCGACACCTACGCGGCCGAGCTGTTGCCGAAGCTGGCGCCGCTGAACCAGGGCCGCCCGCCCAAGCACGCCTCCACCAGCCAGGGCATCTATGAGGTCCAGGTCCTGCAGGCGGCCAGCCTCCCGGCTGGCTTCCCCGCGGCACGACCGCATTACGGGTAGATTCCGACCCGTTCTTTCCAAGCTGAAAGCCTGCCTCGCGCGGGCTTCTGCATGTCTGGAGCCATGCCATGCCCATGCACACAGCACGACGTCCGTTCCTGTTTCCCCGACGCCGGCACGGGGGCGCGGCATGAGCGCCCGCCGGTTCCTGGACGTTTCCAGCGGCCATCTGTCTCCTGAAACCTGGACGTGGCTGGACGAGCAGACCACGGACGAGGCGGTGCGCGACCCTCGCAACCGCAACGCCGAAATCCTGGGCGGGCGCACCCGCCACGGCTGGTTTATCTGGGCCAGCGAGGCGCCCACCGCCTCGGTCCCGGCCGACCTGGTTGCGGTGATGCGCTACGCGCGCAAGCACGGCTGCGAGTACGTGCTGCTCGACTGTGACGCGCTGCCGATGGCCGACCTGCCGGTGCTGCACCCGGACTTCCAGGACCAGCCCGTCACGCCTGCAATCTCCTGAAAAGACATCGCCATGTCTCGATCCGCCCTCCGGCGTGCCGCGCAGGCCCGCCGCGCCGAGCGGCTGCGCCCAGTGCAGCTGCACGTCTTCAACTTCGACCTCCCCGGGACCGGGGGCTTCCGTCGTGCCGCCAGCGTGCTGGTGCGCGGCAAGATGGGACAGGTCGCCGCCATCGGCCCGGCCGGCGAGCAGGCCAGGGCGCTTGGACACGGAGAGGCGTTCTGCACGGACATCCAGACAGTGCCGGCGCCGCGGCCAACCCCGGCGCTGGATCGGCTGTGCTGCCGGCACACTGCGTTTCCCAGCTTCCTGGCATTGCTGACCGCCGCGGCGGGATACCGGCCCAGCATCCGCCTGGACCTGCTCGGCCGGGACGGCACTGTGCTGGCCCGCGCCTACGACCGGCAGCAGGCCGCTTGGGGCGACCCGCGCCGTGCCTTCGTCACCGGCGACGCGCCAGCCACGGGCAGGCCCGCATGAGCACCGCCCCCGTGCAATATACCCCTTCTCCGGTTGCCCCCTGCTGGTTCTGCGGCCAGCCCGAAGTGCTGGAGATCGTGGAGATCTGGACGGACAGCAATTTCCAGTTGGACACCTGCTGCCAGGCGCTGCTGGAAAGCGTCTCGGCCGGCATGGACGACGACCCGGCCTGGGGGCGAGACCTGCTGCGCCGGCTTGGCGCCGAGGCGCTGACCGGCCATCGCCTGCGCCGGGTCAGCGACGGCCAGGGCTGCCATCCCATGCTGGACTGGCAGCTCGAACTGCGGCCGATCAACTTCGCACAGGCACGGGCCTTCATCGCCCGACATCACGCGCACTGCCCGCCGCCGGTGGCATGGCGATTTGGCATCGGCGTTGCAAATGGCCACCAGCTCATTGGCGTCGCGTCGATCGGCAATCCGGTGGCCCGCGCCTTCAACGGCCGCGGCATCGTCGAGGTGAACCGCCTGTGCGTGCGGCGCGACATTGCATCTCTGCTGTGCTGGAACGCAGCCTCGATGCTGTACGGGGCCGCCAGCCGTG
>DASWOJ010000037.1:0-5644 GCA_036398775.1 Acetobacteraceae bacterium | reverse complement strand
CCCCGGACCGCACCACCGCCCGCAAGCGCATCCTCCGCGCCGTCGAGGACGTCATCCAGCGCCCGCCCGACAACGACGAGTGCGACGACGCCGAGACGCTGCTCGCCGACCTCTACGAGCGCATGGACGCCCCCGACCTCGACGACGACATCGCATGCCGCCCGGCCGAGGACATCATCCGCGACATCCTGCGCGACCTCGGCCTCGCAGCCCTGCCCGGCAGCCGCCCCTGGAAGCGCCGCGCCACCGCCGACATCACCCAACTCAACGCCCGAGCCGCCGCCCCAAGCCGCCCCGCAAGGGGCGCCGCCCGCCCGCCCGGCCCAGGCCCGCACAATCCCAACCCGCATGGTTCCAACCCGCACGATCCCGGCCCGCACGACGGCCATCCCGCCCCCGGACCAGACCTGGACCCGGACCAGCACGATCCCGGCCCGCCTGAACCCGGCAAGGCTGCCGCGCCCGCCCGGGCGCCCGTCCGCCCCGGCCACACCCTGCCAGAAGACCCAGCCGAAGCCGTCGCCTTCGTCCTGCGCCAAGCCGCCCATGCCGACGCCCGATGGCGACCGCCGCCCGGCGCCTGACCACCGCCATCTGCTCCGGCTCTTCTCCCGGCCAGCCCCGTATGGCGTATAAGCAAAGCGCCATACGCCGCACCGCGTCACGGCCAGGAACGCCGGAGCGCGTCCGCCCCGCAAAGGCCGCCATCGCCGGAACGCTCAAGCCAAACCGCCGCTGGCGCCAGCCCCCGCCGACCCCGCGCGCCAACGAAAGGCAACCAGGCCCGCACGCTGCCAGCCCCGCCGGCAACGGCGCACCCGCCAATCCGCGCCAGCCCAGCCAAACCAGCTCCCCTACCGCTGCCGGTCCCGCACCATCGTCGCGCGCCGACCGCGGAGCGGCAACCCGAGCCAGCAACGCTGCACCTCCAGCACACCGGGTCACGCCCTGCGTGAGGCTCGCAACGACGGTGTTCCTGCGGACGGATCAGTGCCTGCAGCATTCGGCGCCCAACTGCCCAAACCGCGCCGCCGCCGCCGGCCCGCAACGCCAAGCTCCCCGTTCGAGAACGAGTTGCCCTGGCCAACTGGCCCGCCGCCGCAGCGGAGCCGCCGCCGCCGCAAACCCCAGCCAGCAAAAGAGCCCGGCAAAGCCGCTGCAAAAGGCCAGAAAAGCAACACCAAACCCGCACCAACCCCCAGCAAAACCCTGCCGAATGGTGGCGCCACCCCCAATCGCGCGCTAAGGAACCCCACGACGCAGGAGCCACGCCCGATGGACACCCCCCCCGCCGCCGCCCAATCAGCCGCCGCCCAGCCCGCCGACCACCAGGAGCACGCCAACTCCATCTGGGACGAACGCTACGAAAAGGGCGAGCACGTCGGCTCCAAGCCCGTCATCGAAGCCGACCCGGTGGACTTCACCCAGCACAAGTTCCTCTACCAGCACGCCATCGCCAAGCCGATGACCGGCTCCCTGGACGGCTGGTCCGTGGACACCATCGCCAAGCAGTGGTTCAACCCGCCCCCCGCAAAGGTCCTGGCCATCGGCTCCGGCATGGCCTTCCTGGAGGAATACCTCGTCCAGAACAACTACGCCCAGCACGTCACCGCCTACGAGATGTCCCGCACCGCCATCGAGGGCGCCAAGGCCCGCATCGCCGACAAGCCCTACAAGGACCGCCTGGAGCTGCGAACCGGCGACGTCCTCTTGGAGAACCTGCCCACCGCCGCCTATGACGCCGTGTTCGTCCAGGCCGCCATCCACCACTTCGACCGCATCGAGGACATGTACGCCCTCATGCACCGCGTCCTGAAGCCCGGCGGACTCCTGTGGTTCGACGAATACGTCGGCCCCGACCACCACATGTACGAACCCGAAGTGCTCGCCATCATGGACGAGCTGAACGACTGCCTGGACGAGAAGTATCGCTGGGACTGCCTGGTGGACCACACCCGCACCATGGTCCCCCGCCCATCCCTGGAGTTCATGATGGGCCACGACCCCTCCGAGGGCGTCCACGCCTCCCGCATCCTCCCCCTGACCTACCAGTGGTTCGACGTGGTCCACCGCCAGGACTACGGCGGCGCCATCATGCGTCCTTTCTTCACCGGCATCCTCCGCAACTTCGACTGGTCCGACCCCAAGGACCGCACCATCGCCCGCATGGTCATCGCCACCGAGCAGTTGCTGACCAAGCAAGGCGTCCTCCCCAACTATCACACCGCCATCGTCGGCCGCCGGTTGGACCAGCCGCGCGCCCCGCTGACCCCAGCGGAAGCGGCACGCATCAACTACTCCGACTGGCCCGGCCTGAAGCCGGCAGCACCGCCAGAACCGCCCCCGCAGCCGCCGCGCCGTGGAGGCCTGCGGGCGCTCCTGCGCGGGGGATGACCGCGCCGGCGATCACAACCCTTGCACCCCGGCCCGGCCTGGCCCGGCGCGGCTGGGCCGCAGGACGCACATGGCTGCAAGGACCCGCCCGCGCCCTGCTGCGCGCCGTCGCCGCCCGGCCCGGCGCGGCAGGGGCAGGGGCGCTGACCGCCTGGTATCTCTGGTGCTTCCTCGGCGACCGTTACCTCCCCGGCAACAACAGCCAGTATCCGCTGGGCTGGTGGGGCTGGTTCGACCAGGGGAAATACCTCGACAGCGCCCAATCCCTGATGCGGGGCGCCCTGGTGCCGGACCGCCACTGGTATCCCCTCGGCTACTCGATGCTCGCAGCGCCGTTCACGCGCTGGAGCCACGGCCACCCCTTCCTGCCGGTCAACCTGGGGTCGCTGCTGCTCTGCTACGCCGGCTTCCTGGCCTTCGCCCGCCGGATCGGGGTCGAGCGCACATGGGCCGTGCCCTTGTTCCTGCTCGGCACGGCCAGCAGCCGCACGCTGTTCGAGGGGTGGATCGTCCCCTGGAACACCATTCCCGCCGCGGCGCTGATCTGGCTGCTGCTGGCCGCCACCGCCGCCCATGTCCAAGGCAACCGGCGGCCGTTGCTGATCGGCCTGCTGGCCGCCGCGATCCCGCTGGTCCGCCCGACCGAGCTGCTGCTGGCGGCGCCATGCGTCCTGGCAGCTGTCGCCGCCAGCCTATGGCCGCCCCAAGCAAACGACGGTCCAAACAACGGCCCGATCGACAGCCCGGCGGCCACGGGCCAGCAGGTGCGGCGCAGCCGGCTGCAGGACATCGCGCTGCTCGCAGCCGGGGCGCTGTTGGCGGCGGCGCCCTACGCCGCGCTGCACTGGCGCATCTACGGGTTGGCGCCCTCACCCTACATGACGATGTCCACCGGCCTTGGCTTCACGCCATACGACCTGGCATGGAAGGCTTACACCCTGCTGGCCGACCCGCGGGACTGGTTCCTGGACGGCCGCGGGCTGCTGTGGCGGGCGCCCTGGGCGGGCCTCGCGCTGGCCGGGCTGGCGGTGGCCTGGGCGCACGGACGGGCTGCCGGGCTGCTGGCGGTGCTGATCATGCTGCACGCCGTGCTCTACCTATCCTATGTGGACCTGCTGCCGACGGGGCTGTGGCGGTTCTTCAACGTGCATTACTGGCAGTGGGCGCTGCCTGGCCTGGCGCTGCTGGCCTTCATCGCCGTGCGGGACCTGCTGCGCTGGCGCCGCGCGCCGCTGTTCCCGCTGGCGCCGCTGGCCCTCGCCGCATCCCTGCCGCTGCTGCTGCTGCGCCCGGTGCCGGTGGAGGTCCCTGCAGGCGTGCCGGCAAAGATGCTGGCCTACGCCGGGCCGATGCCCGGGTTCACCGACGCCTACTTCACCGAGCTTGCGCTCCGCGACAGCGTGGGCGAAATGCACGGCTTCGGCGAGTTGCGGGCGATCCCGGTGACCGGCGGGATGCGGGTCTATGCGCTGCGACGTCCGTTCGGGGACGACCCGGCGTGGGTGGTCCCGCCGCCGGGCTGGCCGGGCGGTACGCCGGTGCGCTTTGGCATCGGCTGGCGGCTGGGCGTCCCATGCTGGACGCGGCTTGTCCGATGCCGGCGGCTGGGACCGAGCCTCCTGCCGCCGGAACCGGAATTTTGAACAGCCTCGCGCGGCCTGTCTCGCCGTTGCCTACGCTCAGGCCAAGCCGCCGCTCAGGCCAAGCCGCCGCTGAGGCCAAGCCACATGGGCCTGCCACGTCCACGCCCCTTGCCGGCCCCGCAACGCCTCCAACCCGGACCGTGCCGCAAGCTGCGTGCGCCTGCCAGCCTCAGGAAACCTGCTGCATCACGGCTGCCGTGGGCCGCAGCGCCAGGCACTCGAGCGATCCCATGTCGAGCAGGGTGACGCGGTGACCGGACAGGGCCAAGAGCTTGCGCGCCTTGAGGCGCTGCAGCACGCGGTTGAGATGCACGGCGTTCAAGCCGACCAGGTCGGCCAGTTGCTGCTGCGTCAGCTCCAGGATGAACGAGCCATTGCCAGCCAGGCCGCGGCTGGCCAGGCGCTCATGCAGCTCCAGGAACACGGACGCAAGCCGCTCTTCGGCGCTGCATTGGCCGAGCCGGGTCAGCGCCGCCTCGGCGCCGGCTCGGTCACGGGCCAAGGCGCCCAGCGCCTCGCGTTGGAACCACGGCGCCTCGGCAACCAGCACGGCGGCCTGGCTGTGGCTGATGACGGAATAGGTGACGGACCCGGCGCACTGGACCGGATACGCGGGTGCGCCAGTCAGAAGGGTGTCGAGTCCGATGGTGTCGCCAGGAAGGTAGATGCCGAGGATCTGGCGCCGGCCGTTCGGCAGCATGCTGTAGCGGAACGCCCAACCGCTCAGGATGGTCAGCAAGGGGGCCGCCGGGTCGCCGGCACGGATGAGCTGCACATCGCGCTCGCTGCGGCGCTTGATGGCGTGCAGGCTGTTCAGGGTCTCCGCCCCATCATGCCCGCGCTTCCTAAGCAGGAGGGAACCGGCGGGCGCTTGGAAGCCGTAATAAGCAAAGCCCCTGGCCTGTTCTTGTGCGTGCTGCAAGCTGCTTCTCCCCAACTTCGATGCTTAATGTTCGGAGCCTCGCCAGGAGCTCCGGAAAGCCGCGCTCTGCTTCGCAGGCGACTTAAGTTTGATACCAGAACGATCCTGTCATAGCCGCTGGTTTGCATGAAGGAAAGCAATCTGACGCAGATTTGTAAGAAAAAACCACATTTGTTCGACATTTATCAAGTTGCGTAAAATCCTGATTACCGACCAGCCGCAATGTTTCCGCCGCGTGCGTTTCCACGCAACCTGGGCACCAAAATCCGCCGCCGCTGCAACCACCGATTGCCATACACCCACGCTAGGTTTTACTAGTCTCATCAATCAACATCTGCCTTGTCACTAATATTTACATGAGAAAAGTAGGCAGTATTGCTGGACGCAAGTGAAACCACGTAATAATCGAAATTTGACGCCGATAATAATCAAGGCTTTTTCGGTCCGCTGTCTTACATGAATTGGCATCGTCAAGCGAAAGCCGCTCGCGCCTTCTGAATAACTCCCTGAAAACGCTGCCTGGCACGGTCGTTGCTGTGCTGCATTTAGCGGCGCCAACAGGTGCTGCCACAGGGCCATTCAGTTCTGATTACACGGTGCCGAGGGCGATCAGCTGATCGAAGCTGACGGCGTTGGTGTAGAGCGCCAGGCTGACGTTGCGGACGCTGTTGGCGCGTAGAACGTT
>DASWOJ010000036.1:0-7182 GCA_036398775.1 Acetobacteraceae bacterium | reverse complement strand
GATCCAGGGCAACATCATCCAGCAGGGGCCGGCCTCGCAGAACCCGGTCATCATCGCCTTCGGCGAGGAGGGCGGCGTCCATGCCAACTCCGTGCTGAACGTGACCGGCAACACCATCCTGAACGACCTGCAGTCCCCCTCAGCCGCCGCAGTCTGGAACGCCGCGGGATCCCCGGCCAGCGTGTCGGGAAACAGCATCTACGGCCTGGCTGCGAACCAGGTCATCCGTGGTGCTGCAACAGCACCTGGCAATGCCATCTTGGCAGCAGAACCGGCGCTGGCGACGACCTCACCCTGGGCATCGGCTGCCATTCCCAACGTTCCGTCCAGCACGGCAAGCGTCCCAACCGCGGTATCGGTCAGCCCGGCATCATCCTCGATCACGTCTGCGCCGATCACGGCAACCACGCTGGCGATCAACCTTTCGGAGGACGCCTACCAGGGTGATGCCCAGTTCATCGTCACGGTGGATGGACAGGCACTAGGCCAGGCACAACCCGTGGTAGCGCTAAGTGCATTGGGCCAAACTCAAAGCATCGTATTCAGCGGCAACTTCACCGCCGGGGTACACGACCTGGCAGTCTCGTTCATAAACGACGCGTGGGGTGGAACAGCAGCGACGGACAGGAACTTGTATATCAACTCAGTCGGCGCAGACGGCACTCAACTCGGCGGGAGTACTGGAATTCTATTCTCGAATGGAGACTTCCACATACCGTTTACCGTCCCTGCAACGACTTCGGTGTAGTTGCCGCACAAAGGCGTCGAGGAACAGTGACGCTGAATCACTTGCCCCCGGCACCACCACGGACCGAGCGCATAGGACGAAGCTGCCGTTATGCCGGGGTGACCATACAATGCAGCCTTCTAGCTGCTCCAGATCAACTCAGGGGCGGGAAAAGCTCAACTCAAGGCGAAGACGGCCTTGGCTTATGGATTGCACAAGGCTGTCGTAGAGCTGGATGCCGGCATATTCGTCGCTTGCAGTCAGCGTGATCTCGACTGCCTTGCCGGTGCGGCGGACCGCAACTCCGTAACCGCCCACCGTACCTTGCCGTGCGGCATCCGGGACTTGCGACGTTTCCGGCTCAAGTCCGCCACCAGCTTTATCGTTCTGATCCGCCAACTGCCACATGCTCCTAACCGGCTGCTTCACGATGGTCCAGATACAGTATTGACCCCGCGGCAATCCTGTTCAATACGCTTACCGAGATATCCGAATGGCTGTCATAATTAGAGCGTCAACTACACCGAAGAAAGAACGACCCGGGCTGATTGGTCAGGAACCCGGTTGCAAGAAGGCTCGGTTTGGCATTGGTCGTCGCAAGCATCTTGGCTTAGAAAGGTGACGGTGCGCCTTAAAGACTGAGGCAGTCAATGCGATACCGACGCGCTGCATCCGGCTTTTGCCGATGCGGCCCCAAATACCGATGGAATGCCTCCGCTTGTCGGCTAAGCCCAGGTTGCGGCATGCTGGTGCGTCCGGTTGCATCGCTGCCGTGGCGCCAAGGTTCCGGTTGCACAACTCAGCGCCCAGAAGAACCGGCAACGGCCAACTGATGCGGCGTTCGCTGCCTTAGACCACCCAAGCGGCTTGTACCATGCCAGGACCGTGCCGCCCACCGCCTGCATCTATCGCCAGCCTGATCGAGAACGGGATGGCATGAAGGTGAACGACCGCCAGCATCGAGCGTTGCAGGACCGGGTCTGCCCGGCATGGCGACCCCATCCACCTCGGGAGTGCCGAAGATGCGCCGGATCGCGTTCGCATGTCTGCTTGGCTGCCTGGCCCTCTCCGCGCCTGTCCATGCCGGAGATGGGCCGATCTGCGGCAACGCGGTGGTGCTGGACGCCGTTGCAGGCCTGCTGTCAAAGGCAGGCAGCGGCGCGCAGATAGATGGCCGCAGCGTCGGTGAGGTTCCCACGACGCGGCCGGACACCGTGCTGTGCACCGTACGCTTGCGGGATCGGTTCTACGACACCAACCGCTTCGGCCTGGTCCCGGTCGTCCGTCCGGAGGTGTTCCAATACACGGTCCGCCGTGCGCGCACCGCCCTGCTCGTGGCGCCCTACCGGGGCTGAACGGCCGCGTCCCGGTCAGGCATCCACCCGGAGGCTGCGCACCACCTCCTCGATAGTCGTCATCCCGTCCAGTGCACCCTCGATTCCGGTCTCGAACATCGTCACCATCCCCGACGCCACCGCGGCGCGTTCGACCGCAGCCTGGTCGGCGCGGGCGAAGATCAGCCGCTCGACCTCCTCGTCCGGCTGCAGGAACTCGGCAACGGCAAGCCTGCCGCGGTAGCCGGTGCCGCGGCAAGCCGGGCAGCCGACGGGATGCCAAAGCTGCACCGGCCCGAGCCCCCGCCGGTCCAGGCGGAAGCGGCCGACCAGCTCGGCCGGCGCCGGCCCAACCCGGCGGCACTCCATGCACAGCCGCCGCACCAGGCGCTGCGCCAACACCCCGCGCAGCACGGCGGTGATCAAGTAGTCCTCCAGCCCCATGTCGCGCAGCCGCGTTACCGTCGCCGCGGCGGAGTTGGTGTGCAGGGTGGATAGCACCAGGTGCCCGGTCAGCGCCGCCTGCACCGCCATGTTGGCGGTCTCCAGGTCGCGTATCTCGCCCACCATGATCACGTCCGGGTCCTGCCGCAGGATGGAGCGCAGCAGCGTGGCGAACTTCAGCCCGATCGCCTCCTTGACCTGGATCTGGTTGATGCCGGAAAGCTGGTATTCGATCGGGTCCTCAATGGTGATGATCTTGCGCGCCACCGAGTTGAGCGCGAGCAGCCCGGTATACAGCGTCGTCGTTTTGCCGCTGCCGGTCGGCCCCGTCACCAGCACGATGCCGTTCGGCAGCGCCAGCGCCGTGCCGAGCCGCGCCACCACCGCCGGCGCCAGGCCGAGCTTGTCGTAGTCGAACGCGACCGCGCTGCGGTCCAGCACCCGTACCACCACCGTTTCGCCATGCAGGGCCGGCACGGTGGACACCCGGAAATCCACCTCGGTCCCGCGCACCGCCAGCTTCATGCGGCCATCCTGCGGCAGGCGGCGCTCGGCGATGTCCAGCCGGGCCATGATCTTGATGCGCGACGTGACCGCGGCGGTCAGCCGGGCCGGCGGCGCCTCGGCCTCGTGCAGCACCCCGTCGTAACGGAAGCGGACGCGCAGCCGGTCCTCGAACGGCTCGAAGTGGACGTCGGACGCCTGCGTCTCCACGGCGCGGGAGATGATCTGGTTGACCAGGCGGATCACCGGCGCCTCGCTGGACAGATCCTTCAGACGCTCCGCGTCCTCCTCCTGCGCGGCGCCGCCGCCGCCCTCGGCATCCCTGCCCGCCTCGCCTTCGGGCGCGGTGTCGGGGTATAGGCGTTGGAGCGCTGCCTCCAACTCGATGGGGATCGCGATCTCGGTCCGCACCAGGCGGCCGCAGGCGGCCGCCACCGCCTCGGGGGTGAACCGGTCCAACGGGTCGGCGCAGGCCAGCACGAGATCGTCGCCCTCGACCGCGACCGGCACCGCCCGAGCGCTGCGCAGGAACCGCGCCGTCAGCATGTCGGCCAGCAGCGGCGCCGCCGGGTAGCGGTCGGGCGATGCGATCCGCAAGCCCAGCAGTTCGGCATACGCCTCGGCCAGGGCGCGCTCGGTGATGAGGCCAAGCTGCAGCAGCACGGCATCCAGGCGCTGGCCGCTTTCCTCGGCGACCCGGCGGCCGCGCTCGACCGTGCGGGCATCGCAGGCGGCGCGCGCCACCAGCACGCGGGCCAAGCCATCCATCGGATCGGCTGCCGAAGCCGCCTCAGGCGCTAAAAGCTGCTGCGCCGGTGAGTCGCGCCTGATGTTGCGGAACAGGTTCATGGCCGTGGCGACCTCGTTACAGCATCGGCCCGGCCGACGTACCTCGTGCATATAGCCATAGCAGCCAGATCGCCAACGCGAGCGGCGGGCCAAATGGGATGGCGGCGGTGCCGGACAGCCGCCCGGCCCGTGCCGCCTGCACCAGGCCCAGCGCCAGTCCCAGCAGCGCGGCCAGAAGCACCACCATCGGTAGCAGGTCCAGACCCAGCCAAGCCCCGCCCGCCGCCAGCAGCTTCGCGTCGCCGGCTCCCAGGCCATCCCACCCGCGCAGGGCACGGTAGCCCAGGGCGACCGCCCGGAACCCGGCATAGCCCGCCGCCGCGGCCAACGCATGGCCGGCCGCCAGGTCCGGCGCCTCCCAGGCCGTTGCGGCCAGCCCGGCCAGCAGCAGCGGCAGCGTCAGCACGTCCGGCAGGCGGAAGTGCAGCCAGTCTATCCAGGCCAGCGCCAGCAGCGTCCAGCCCAGGAGGCAGCCCAGCCACAGCTCCGGCCCCTCCGCCGACAGCGCCGCCCATCCGGCAACCGCAATCGCCGCCAACTCGATCCACAGGTGCATCGGATGGATCGCCGCGCCGCACTGCCGGCAGGCGCCGCGCAGGGCAGCGAAGCTGAGCACCGGCACGAGGTCCCGGGCCGGTATCGTACGTCCGCAGCCTTCGCAGGCCGAGCGGCCGCGGACGACATCCCCTCCGGCCGGCAGGCGGCGCACCAGCACGCCGAGGAAGCTGCCGATGACCGGCGCCACCACCAGCACCAGAACCAATGCCGCAATCACGCTCAACGACGCTCCCGCCCGACCTGGCCCTCATAGGCCCTTGCCGCCATGCTTGCACCTTTGGTCCGTATGCGGGATGACAGCGGCGCCTCTCCCCTTGCAGGCAGGAGCCTCCATGGCCCGCTTCCGTTACACCGCCATCGAACCGTCCGGGCAAACAGCGCGGGGGGAGATGGATGCCGTGGACGAGGCCGAGGTCGTCCGCCGCCTGCAACGCGAGGGCAAGCTGCCGCTGCGTGCCGAGCCTGCGGCATCCTCGGTGTTCACCGGGCTGCTGGCGCAGGGGGCGCAGCGCGGCCTGCGGCGGGGTGAAACGGCGGAGGTGGTGCGGGAACTGTCCGTCATGCTCGCCACCGGCCAGGACCTGGACCGCGCGCTGCGCTTCCTGACGGAGACCGCGCCGAACCCCCGGGTCGCGGGCGTGGTCGGGCGCCTGCGCGACGCGGTGCGCGACGGCGGCGCGCTGGCCGCGGCGATGGCGAACGAGGGGCGGAGCTTCCCGCCGCTGCTGGTTGGCCTGGTACGCGCCGGGGAGGCCGGCGGCACTCTGGCCGCGACGCTGGACCACCTGGCCGGACTGCTGGAACGCGAGCGGAAGCTGGCGGCCACGATCAAGACCGCCCTCGTCTATCCCGCGCTGCTGCTGGTCGCCGCGGTCGGCGCCATCGTCCTGCTGCTGACCTCGGTGCTGCCGCAGTTCGTGCCGTTGTTCGAGCAAAGCGGCGCCGCGCTGCCAGCCTCGACGCGGTTCCTGATTGATGCCGGCGACGCCCTGGGACGGTATGGGCTGTTCGCGCTGGCCGGGCTGGGCGTGCTCGGCCTGATGGCAGCGCAGGCGCTGCGCCGCCCCGGCGTGCGGCTGCGGGTGGACCGGCTGGCCCTGCGGGTGCCGGTGTTCGGCAGCCTGGCTCGGGAAGCACTCGCCGCGCGGTTCAGCCGCACGCTCGGCACGCTGTTGCTGAACGGCGTGGCGCTGCTGCCGGCGTTGCGCATCGTCCCCGACGCGGTTGGCAACCGGGCAGCGGCGCAGGCGGTGGAGCAGGCGGCGCTCGGCGCACGCAGTGGCGCCGGCCTGGCCCGGCCGCTGGCCCAGTCCGGCATCTTCCCGGCGCGGATGCTGCACCTGCTGCGCTTGGGCGAGGAAACCGCCCAGCTTGGCCGTATGGCGATCCATGCCGCAGAAATCCACGAGGAGCGCACCCGGCAGGCGACCCAACGTCTGGTGGCGCTGCTGGTACCGGCAATCACCGTGGTGATGGGCGCGGCCGTCGCCGGCATCGTCTCCTCGCTGCTTCTGGCGATGCTGAGCCTGAATGACCTGGCCCAATAACAAGCCAAGCGACAGGGGCGCCGCCGCCGGCTTCACCCTGATCGAGGTCATTGTCGTCCTGGTCATCCTCGGCCTTGGCATGGCCCTGCTCACCACGCGCGGGCGGCTGCGCAGCACCGCCCTGGACCTGCGGGCTGCCACCGGCGAGATCACCCAGGCCCTGCGGCTCGCCCGTGCACGCGCCATCGTGACCGACCGGCAGGTCGTCGTTGCGCTGGACCCAGCGGGCAACGCATTCCGCGTCGGCAGCGGTCCCGCCCAAACCCTGCCGAGGGGCATCGTGCTGGAGGCGACGGCCGTGCAAGGCCCAGCCATTGGGATCGCGGCCTTCCGCTTCGCGCCCGACGGAAGCGCCAGCGGCGGCCGTATCACGCTGACGGCCGGCGGCCGGAGCGCAATGGTGGGCGTGGACTGGCTTACGGGCCGGGTCAGCGTGGGCGAGGCCATTGCGCGCTGAAGCCGGCTTCACCCTGCTTGAGGTCATGATCGCCTTCGCCATCGCGGCGCTGGCCCTGGGGGTGTTCTATGGCGGCGTGGCCGGCGGCGTGCGGGCGACCGGGGTTGCGGCGCACTACGAGGCGGCGCTCGCCCGTGCCCAGTCCCGCCTGGCTGCCATGGGCGGCGCGGCCCGCCTGATCCCGGGTGACACATCCGGTGACGATGGCGGCGGCTACGCCTGGCGCGCGCAAGTCCGGCAGACCGCAAGCGCGCCGTTTGCCGGGCTGCCGCCGGATGCCGCCCGGACTGCGCCCCGGGCGGCGCTGTTCGCCATAACCGTGACGGTCGCCTGGACCATGGATGGCGGTGAGAGGCGAGTGACACTCGGCACGGCACGGCTGCTCGGCATCCCCGCTGCCGCACCGTGAGCGGCAACGGGAATTTTTCTGGTTCCGCCTGCAAAGGCAGTTCCGGGTTTCCGCCGGGCAGATGCAGCGCACCGCCAACTGACGCCAGCCCCGCGGCAGTCTGATCTGCATAGGACGGAACATCCGCCCTCCCCGTTGTTACCGCGCCAGTCGCCACGTCAAAAGGGAAGGCGAGCTGTTGCTTGAAGCTGGCCCGCGACCCGGGCCAGCCTGGCTGCCTAGCGGACGGTGCCGTTCAAGCGGTTCGGGAAGAAACCGCCACCGGTCGAAACGCCGTTGTAGACGATGTTCAGCACCTGGGCCGGCGTGCGCCGGAACGCCAAGGAGTCGGTATCGGACGGCGAGATGTTGAT
>DASWOJ010000035.1:0-2262 GCA_036398775.1 Acetobacteraceae bacterium | reverse complement strand
TCGATCCCGCCGCCATGCCGGCCCTGAATGCGCTGGCCGATCAGCTCGCCGCCGCCGCATCCGGCGAGCTGGCCAGCCAAGGCGCCGCCACCGATGCCATCCAGGTCCGCCGCACCGTCCACCTGCGCTACGAGGGCACCGAGGCCGCCCTGCCCGTCCCCCTGGAGAACGCCGCCGCAACGCTCGAAGCCTTCACCTCCGCGCACCGCACCCGCTTCGGCTTCGCCACCCCAGGCCGCCCCGTGGTGGCCGAGGCCGTCGCCGTCGAGGCAACCGCGCCCGGCGAGGCCATCGTCGAGCCAACCCTGCCCGCCCGCACCAGCGGCGCCCCCGACCCCGTGGACACCGTCCCCATGTGGACCGGCGCCGCCGAACACCCCACGCCGGTTTACGAGCGCACCGCCCTCCTAGCCGGCGACCGCCTCCCCGGCCCGGCGCTGCTCCGCGAAGCCAACGCCACCACCGTTGTCGAGCCCGGCTGGACCGCCGAGGTCACGCCGCAAGACCACATGATCCTGCGCCGCACCGAACCCCTCCCCAGCCGGATCGCCGCCGGCACCGAGCGCGCCGACCCCGTGCTGCTGGAACTGTTCAACAACCTATTCATGAACGTCGCCGAGCAAACCGGCGCCGTGCTGCAAAACACCTCCATGAGCGTGAACATCAAGGAGCGCCTGGATTTCTCCTGCGCCATCTTCGACGCCGACGGCAACCTGGTCGCCAACGCCCCCCACGTGCCCGTCCACCTCGGCGCCATGGGCGAAAGCGTGAAGACCGTCCTCCGCTCCCGCGGCACCACTCTGCGGCCCGGCGACGTCGTAGCCCTCAACAACCCGTTCAACGGCGGCACCCACCTGCCCGACGTCACCGTGATCACCCCGGTGTTCGACCGCGACGGCACCACGATCCGCTTCTTCGTCGGCAGCCGCGGCCACCACGCCGACATTGGCGGCACCACCCCCGGCAGCACCCCCCCAGGCTCCCGCACCCTGGAAGAGGAGGGCGTCATCATAGACGACTTCCTGCTAGTCCAAACCGGCACATTCCGAGAAACCGAGTTCCGCGCCCTTCTATCCGGCGCCCGCTACCCCGCGCGCAGCCCGGACGTGAACGTCGCCGACATCAAGGCCCAGGTCGCCGCCAACGAGCGCGGCGTCCAGGAGCTGGGCCGCGTCGTCCAGTCCTATGGCTGGCGGACCGTGCAGGACTACATGCGCCACGTCATGAACAATGCAGAGGAAGAGGTGCGCCGAGTGCTGTCCCGCATCGGCGACGGCGCCTTCGACTACGCCATGGACGACGGCACCCCCCTGCACGTAGCCATAACCGTGGACCAGGCGGCCCGCACGGCGACGGTGGACTTCACCGGCACCGGCCCGCAGCGGCCAGGCAACTTCAACGCCCCGCCCGCCGTGCTGCGCGCGGTGGTGCTGTATGTGTTCCGCTGCCTGGTCGGCCAGGACATCCCGCTGAACGACGGCTGCCTGAAGCCCATACGCATCGTGCTGCCGCCGGGCACCTTCCTGTCGCCCGCCCCCGGCGCCGCCGTGGTCGCCGGCAACACCGAGGTCAGCCAAGCCGCCTGCAACGCCCTGTTCGGCGCGCTTGGGACGCTGGCATGCAGCCAGGCCACCATGAACAACGTGCTGTTCGGCGACGCCACCCGCCAGTACTACGAAACCATCTGCGGCGGCATGGGCGCCGGTCCCGCCCACCCCGGCGCTTCGGCGGTGCAGACCCACATGACCAACACCCGCATGACCGACCCGGAGGTGCTGGAGCTGCGCTACCCCGTCCGCCTGGAGGCCTTCGGCATCCGCCGCGACTCCGGCGGCGGCGGCGCGCAGCGCGGCGGCGACGGCTCGGTCCGCCACATCCGCTTTCTCGAACCGATGACCGTCGTCACCGTCGCCTCCCGCCGCAACGTGGCCCCCTTCGGCCTAGCCGGCGGCCAGCCCGGCGCCGTCGGCCGCCAATGGGTCGAACGCCACGACGGCACCCACGAGGACCTGTCCGGCACCAGCCGCGCCGACCTGCAACCGGGAGACCTCTACGTGATCGAAACGCCCGGCGGCGGCGGCTACGGGAACGCCGCATGATCTCCGACTTCACCATGACCCTGCTGGCGCAATCCCTGGTCAGCGGCCTGCTGATGGGGCTGATCTACGCCCTTGTCGCCGCCGGCCTGTCGCTGATCTTCGGCCTGATGGATGTCGTGAACTTCGCCCACGGCGAGATGATGATGCTGGCGATGTACGCCGC
>DASWOJ010000034.1:0-32621 GCA_036398775.1 Acetobacteraceae bacterium | reverse complement strand
TGATCATGGCGTGCAGGATGTTGCGGTAGTAGGGCGTGTCTGCGGCCTGCGGGCCGGGGTCGTGCGGGGTGGCCTGGGCTGCTGGTGCGGACATGAACGGAACAAGAACATTGTCGGGGTGCGGGCGTCAAGGACTGCGTGCGCGGGCGGGGGCTGGGTTATGGTGGGCAGGCTGCATGCCGGGCGGCGATGGCCAGCATATTTGGCACCATACGTACGACGTACGACGGCTTCGATGCTGCTGCCCGGCTTCGATCGCCGGTGCGACCAGGATGCGAGGACGCAGCTTCCGTGTCCTGCATCCTGGTCCCTCCACTCCGATGCCGATGCCTGGATGGCTTGCGGCATTGCCGCATACCTGGGTTGACCCTGCGGCCCTACCCAGGTGGGCTTCCGGACCTAAAGCAGCCGCCAGGTAACGACCACGCGGCGGTTCTCCGGGGCCTGCGGGTCCGACGAGTTCGCCAGCTCGGACGATCCGAACGCCTGGATCAGCAGCCGGTCTGCAGGGATGCCGCGGGCAACCAGGCCACCCTTGACCGCCCGCGCGCGCTGCGCCGAGAGCAGCAGGTTGCCGAACTCGTCGCCGCTGCGGTCGGTGTAGCCGGCGGTGAACATGGCCACCGGGTTGGCATCGCGGTAGAGCCGCGCGGCCAGGTCGAGCTGCTTGTTGGCGTCGGGCGTCAGCACGGCCCCACCGGCGGGGAAGGCTACGGTGATCTTGTTGTCGGCGACGGCTGCGATCTCCTGGCCGACGGTCGGCTTGGAGGGCGCTGCTGCCGCCGTACCGTCACTCGCGGCGGGACCCGTGGCGGGAGCCGCGCAGGCTCCGAGGAGGCCGGCCAGCACGACTGCGGAGACCCTGATCGCCTGTACTTGCACACGCATTGCTGATCTCCAAATATTAAGGCGGTTTAACAAATACCTGCCATCAACGATTCAGAAGCGACCACGGTTCAATCCTAATGCAGTCATACCGCAATGATTCAGCGTTGGTTGGGCCGCCCGGCGCAGCCCGGCGGCGTGCCGCTGCTGCATGGGCCGGCTTGGCAGGGCATCACCGCAAGCAGGTTGCGGCGATGGGGCTGCTGCTGGCGTTGCTCGGTTCGCCTGCCCGGGCCGACACGGCGTCCGGCCTGGCTGACTTTCAGAACGGCCGGTTTGCCGAGGCGTTCCAGCAATGGACGGAGGCCGCCGCGGCCGGCGACTCTCGCGGCGCACTGTTCGTAGGCGTGCTGTATGACACTGGCCTCGGTGTCGGGCAAAGCTACCCGCAGGCGCTTGACTGGTATCGCAGGGCGGCCGACGCGGGCAATGCGACCGGGATGTTCAACGCCGGGGTGATGTATGACGCCGGCCGGGGCGTGCCGCCGGACCCGGCGCGGGCGGCGTCCTGGTACGAGCGGGCCGCGGCCAAGGGGTTTGGCCGGGCGGAGTATAACCTGGGGCTGTTGTATCAGGCGGGTGCGGGCGTGCGGGCCAGCCGCACCCGCGCCATCCAGCTTTTCAAGCGCGCCGCGGACCACGGCATCACCGCAGCCCAGGCGCATCTGCAGGAACTGGGCGTGCAGCAGCCGAGCGCGCAGCAGCAGGGCCGGCGCAATGCGGCGGCGTCCGCCAGGGCTGGCGATCCCGCGATGGCTGACTTCCAGCAGGCGCAGCAGCTTCTGCTGGCGCGCGGCCCGGCTGATGCCGCCCGTGCTGCCGATCTTTTCCGCCGGGCAGCCGAGCGTGGGAACGCCTTGGCGGAGTATGACTACGGGTATTGCTACGAGCACGGCCTCGGAGTGCCGCGCGACCTGGCCCAGGCATATGCCTGGTATCAGCGGGCGGCGTCGCATGCGGCGGATGGTGCGGTGCGTTCCATCGCGCTTGCTGCCGTGCGCAACGTCGAAGGCCAGTCCAGCCGGGCGCCAGCCCAGGGTGCAGGTCCGGCGCGCTGAACAGGCGGGCGTCAGCGCCCCAGCCAGCCATCCTGCGGCGTGGGGAACACGACGATGGCGCCGGGCCGGAGAGGCAGGCGGTTGGCGGCGATCACGTCCGCATATGGCGGCGGCCTGACGCCGCGATACACCTTGGCGTAAAGGTCCGGCATCGTGTCGCCGGCCTGAACCATCAGCACGAGGCCGGGGGCGCCGCCTGCCTGCGCCGGGGATTGCGGTTCCGGCTCCTGGGATGACGGCGTTGGAGATGAGGGCGCCTGGGATGAGGGTGCCGGTTCCGATGCGGACGGGGCAGCGAGCGGCACCATCCCGGCGACTGACGGGAGGGGTGCCGCCCTGTCTTGATCCGGTGAGGGCGGAACGAGGGCCTGCGCTGGCGCGTCGGGCGGCGCCGGTTCTGGCAGGCTGGTTTCGGGCGAGTTGGTTTCGGGCGGGTTGGTCTGGGGCGGGTTGGTCTGGGGCGGGTTGGTTTCGGGCACAGGCGCAGCGTCCTGGCCAGAGCCGGACGCAACGGCAGGCTCCTGTCCCGGCGTTGCGGCGGCCTCCATGCTGGGAGCGGGGCTGGGGTCAGAAGAAGGGGGGCTGGGAGCGGGGCTGTAGGCTGGGCTTGGCGGGCCGCCTGAGGCCGCGTCCGGCTGCGCTTGGACCGCTACGGAGGCTTCGGCGTCGGGCATGTGAATTGGGGGCGGCTGTGCGGCGGGCATGCTGCCGCCGGCCGAAGCTCCCGCCTCACGTGCCGCACCGGCGGGTGCTGGCGTGGTCTCGGATGCTGCCGGGGCCGCCGAAAGATTGCCGGGCGGCTGCTGCATGGGGCGGACGGCGAGGGCGGCGGCGATCAGGAGTGAGGCAGCCAGGGCGGGCACGGCGGCGTGGCGGACCCTGCGCCGGGGCTGCGGGGAGGCGCCGGCCTTGGGCGCTGCCAGGACGGGTTCCGGGGGAGCCGGTGGGATGACCGGCGCTTCGCTGGGCGGCACGGGACCGGCGGCTGCTGACTGTTGGCCCGCCGTGCCAGGCGCATCCGATGCGGCGCCCGGCTCCTGCTGCACGGTGCGGGGCGCATCCGGCACGGGCGGCGGTGCGGTCCCGGCGTCCAGCTCGCCCAGGCGCAGCGCCGCCATCTCGTCCACCGCGTCCGCCCCGATGCCAGCGGCGCCCACGTCCCCATGCACCGCCAGGGCCGCCCGCAGCAGTTGGACCACCAGGCGCGGAACGCCGCCGGAATTGTCGAACAGCCGCGAGATGGCAGGATGCGTCAACACGCCTGCCGGCAGGCCGCGGGCGGCCAGCCAGGCCGCGACGAACTCGGGCATGTCCTCGCGGACGAGGGGCGCGAGCGGAACGATGGTCGGCGGGCGCGGGAGCTGCTCGAGGCGGGCGGCGAAGGCTGGCAGGTCCGCCAGCACGACCGAGGCGTCGCGGACGGCCGCAAGGCGCGCCAGTTGTCCGTCGTCCATGCGGGCGGCCTCGTCAACGAGGACCGCAGTTCCCGGGAACACCTCGATGGGGAGTTCGCCGCGGCGCACGAGGATGACCGGCTGCCCGCGCCGCCGCAGGGCGGCGGCGGCGGCTTGCAGCATCCAGGACTTGCCTGTCCCAGCCGGCCCGAGCAGGGCGAGGAACGCCGGGCCGGCAGTCAGCCCGGCGACAAGCTCGATCATCAGGCTGTCATATGCCTCGCACCAGCCGGTATGCTGGATTGGCGCGTCTGATCCTCCTTTGGCCGCGGAGGCGGGCGCAGGGCAGCTTGGGTCTGGGGGGGTCCAGGTTGTCAGGTAGTTCATGAACCCTCAGGCTTTTGCATAAGGCGTGCGTCCGATCCGGGGCGGACGGGTTGTAGCACTCGGTACGCGTGCGTAAGCATCTAAATATCCACCAGGCTGGCGATTGCAACCGCGCCGCGGCTGGCGGCGGTCACCGGCGGGCTGCGGTTGCCTGCCGGATGCCTTGAAGCCGATGCTGAAAACCCAGTCCCAAAAGCAGGGTCCCGTCCCGAAAACCCGGGCCGGGGCTGTGCGGCCTGAGTATGGGGCGAATGCCGCCGTTACGCTCAGGTCGGTGCCGGCGGGCCGGACCTCAAGGGGTCCGCTTGGCCGCTCACGGGATTGCCAGGGCCATCCTGCCCACCCCCCTTCCCCCCTGCCCCGGCTTGTGCCACCACGCCCCACCCGCATCACGCATCAGGTGGATCCAACATGCCGGACGGCGCCCCGACCCAGACCCAGACCGTCCAGCCCGTCGCCGGCACGCTGATGAAAGGCTTGCGCGGCGTCATCATGGGCGTTGCCAACGACCGCAGCATTGCGTGGGGCATCGCTTCGGCCTGCGCCGCCCAGGGCGCCGAGCTGGCCTTCACCTACCAGGGCGACGCTCTGGAGCGGCGGGTGCGTCCACTGGCGGCCGGGGTCGGCAGCAGCATCGTCGCGCCCTGCGACGTGTCGGACGACGCCAGCATAGACGCGGCGTTCGCGACGATCGGGCGGAGCTGGGACGGGGTGGACTTCGTCGTCCACGCCATCGGCTGGGCGGACAAGGCGTATCTGCGCGGCAAGTACATGGACACGCCGCGTGCGGCATTCTTGCAGGCGCTGGACATCTCGTGCTTTTCGTTCACGGCGGTGGCGCAGCGGGCGGTGCCGATGATGCGCAACGGCGGGTCGCTGCTGACGATGTCCTACTTGGGGGCCGAGCGGGTCATGCCGCACTATAATGTGATGGGGGTAGCGAAGGCGGCGCTGGAGTCCTCCGTGCGTTATCTGGCGGCGGACCTGGGGGGACAGGGCATCCGGGTGAACGCGCTGTCCGCCGGGCCGATGAAGACGCTGGCGGCGAGCGGCATCGGCGATTTCCGGTATATCCTGCGCTGGAACCAGCACAACTCGCCGCTGGAGCGCAACGTGACCTTGGAGCAGGTGGGCGGGGCGGGGATGTATCTGCTCAGCCCGCTGTCGTCCGGGGTGACGGGGGAGGTGCATCACGTGGACAGCGGCTACCACATCGTCGGGATGAAGAACCCGGCGGCGCCTGACATCAACGTTGCCTCTGACCATTAAGCGGTGAGCCACAACAGCTTTGGCCACCTGTTCCGCGTCACCACTTGGGGCGAGAGCCACGGGCCGGCCATTGGCTGCGTCGTGGACGGCTGCCCGCCGCGCCTGCCGCTGACGGAGGCGGACATCCAGCCCTGGCTGGACCGGAGGCGTCCCGGGCAGTCCAAGTTCACCACCCAGCGGCAGGAACCGGACCGGGTCCGGATACTGTCGGGCACCATGGACGGGCTGACCACCGGCACGCCCATCGCGCTTGAGATACAGAACGTGGACCAGCGCAGCCGCGACTATGGTGCGATTGCCGAGCAGTTCCGGCCTGGGCATGCCGACGTATCGTATGAGATGAAGTATGGCATACGCGACCACCGCGGCGGCGGACGCAGCTCGGCGCGGGAGACGGCGATGCGCGTGGCGGCCGGCGCGGTTGCGCGGGTGGTGCTGGGGGCTGGGGTGCGCGTGCGCGGGGCGATGGTGCAGATGGGCGGGCATGGGGTGGACCGTGCGCGCTGGGATTGGGACGCGGTAGGGCAGAACCCGCTGTTCTGCCCGGACCCGGTGACGGCGGCTGCCTGGGAGGCGGAGCTGGTGGAGATACGCAAGGCCGGGTCGAGCGTCGGCGCTGTTGTCGAAATTGTGGCGGAGGGCGTGCCGCCGGGCCTCGGCGCACCCATCTATGCAAAGCTGGATGCGGAGATCGCGGCGGCGCTGATGGGGATCAATGCGGTGAAGGGCGTGGAGATCGGCGATGGGTTTGCGGCGGCCGCCCTGCATGGGGAGGGCAACGCGGACGAGATGCGGATGCGGGGCGGGGCGATTTCGTTCGGGTCCAACCATGCCGGCGGCGTGCTGGGCGGCATCAGCACGGGTCAGCCGGTGGTGGCCCGGTTTGCGGTGAAGCCGACGAGCTCGATCCTGGTGGCGCGGCAGTCGGTGGACCGGTCGGGGAAGGATGTGGATGTTGTCACCCGCGGCCGGCATGATCCCTGCGTCGGCATCCGGGCGGTTCCGGTTGGCGAAGCGATGGTGGCGTGCGTCCTGGCCGACCACCTGCTGCGGCAGCGTGCGCAGGTGCCGGACCGTTCCGTGGTGCCGCAAAACTGAACGCCTTGCCCCCCTCGTCACTGTTGCCGCCGGCTGAGAAGGATGACACTTTCCCAGTCCCGATGCAGCAGCTTGCCGAACCTCTCGACAAAGCCGCCCTCGATGCATTCATCGGGTGCATTGGCGCACGCCAATGGCGCGAGCGGATCGATGCGCTGCGCGGCCGGGCTGGATCGGGCACACGGACCGGGCGGCAGGCGCAGCAACGCCACTGCATCGAGCTTGCGGTGGACCGGCTGCGCCGGGTCACTCCGGATCGTCCACTCAGCGTGGCGGAACGGTGGATTGCAACTTATGCCACTGCGGCCGCGACGCTGTCCGAGGGTCTGACCGACGCTGGGCGGCTGCGGTTCTGCGCGTTGCTGCGCTCTGCCCTGGTGGACGAGGAGTGCCTGGTGCCGACCTTCCACCTGCTGCGGACGGCGGCGTTGCATCGGCACCGCGGGTTCGACGTGTCGTTTGCCGGGCTGGAGGAGGCGGCGCCGTTCGACCTGTTGATCCATCGTGACGGTATCGAGGCGGAGGTGGCCTGCGACACCGTCTCGGCCGAGAAAGGGCGCGGCGTTCACCGGGGCGCCTGGTTTAGCCTGGTGGACCGGGTGGACCCGGAGCTGCAGACCTGGCTGTGTGCCCATCCCGGCCGTTACCTGCTCAAGATGACGCTGCCGCATGGGCTGCGCGGACCGGATGAGGAGGGCGGCGACCTGCTCGGGCGCCTGCATGACCGCATCACCGCCATGCTGAAGCAGTCGCGGCGTAGCGACGGGGATGAGGCGGCGATGCTGCGGCTGGATCCGCTGATGCTGGCGGCCGCGCAGGCCGACGAGCTGGGCTTGATGCCCCGGCTGCGCCAGGAGTTCGGGCCGGAGGCGCACCTGGCGGTGACTGCGGCCGGCGGCGGGGTGTTCGTGATGGCGGCGCGGGCTGGGCAGCAGAACGAGGTTGCGGTCGCTGTCCGCCGCAGGATGGGCGCGGTTGCCCCGGCCCGGCTGAGCGGCACCCGCCCTGGCATACTTGCCATGTTCATCGAGGACACCGACCGCGCGGAGTGGCGCCTGTTGCGCGAGCGGCTGGAGCTGGAGGGGGAGGCCCGCCAATTCATGACCAACCCCGAGGCGCGCAGCGTCGTCGCTGTGACTTGCGCCAGCCGGCTGGAGCTGTTCGGCCTGCCGGAGCCGGACGCTGCGCCGCACGGCGAGCTGCGCTTCCGCAACCCGGCGCATCCTGCGGCCAAGATGGCGGCCCTGGCGCCGGCGGTCTTGTCGTTTATGTGACCTGGCATGTGACTTGGGTCGCTGCGGAACCGTCACATGGTTGCCACGTTTGTTCCCGCCAATGTGCCGGCCCCAGGTGGAAGCAACGATGTCCAATGCCGAGCTTGACGATAAGCTGAACGAGCTTGACCGGATCTTGAATGATCCGGAAGTGCCGATGGAGCCGGCGCGGGTCTGGTCGTTGCTGGCGGAAATTGCCGGGCAGGACGGCACGGAGTAGCGGCGGCCTTCCGCCCGGGGCGGCGGAGCGGGTGCCAGCCGTTAAGCCATGGGCGGCTTTCGGTGGCTGCTGGAGCATGGCCGTCGGCAAACGTGCTGCAGTCCATACCGGGTCAAGCTGCGCCGAGGACCAGGCCTGAACCCGTGCGGGTTGGCTAAGCGGGGCCGCGGATGGGTGTCCGATAGGGCAGGCAGGCCGGACGCCAGGGCTGGTCCGGGCGGGCGGCATGACCAAACATAACCGGTGCCAGGATTTCATGGCGTGAGGCGCGGACGGAATCTTGACATAAGTCCGTTCCAATATGCGAATCATGTCCAAAACTCCGTGCTTTGCGTCCCTGCTCATCGCAGCGCTGCTGGCTGCCTGCGTCAGCGCCCCTGCCCCTGGGGTCAGCCCCGACCTGCTGCAAGCCAAGGCCGGCGCCGACCCGGCGCGCAGCCTGGACCTGATGCGCCAGCAGGGCGAACGGTTTGCCGGCGTGCCTTTCCTGGGCGGCAACCAGGTGGAGCTGCTGCGCGACGGACCCGCCAGCTTTGCCGCATTGCAGGAGGCGATACGGTCAGCCCGCACGCGCATAGACATGGAGAGCTACGAGTTCGACGAGGCTGCGGGCGGCGAGTTCTCGGACATCTTGCTTGCGGCGGCCAGCCGGGGCGTCGAGGTGAACCTGATTTATGACGCCTGGGGCGCCGTCGGCACGCCGGCCGCCCTGTTCGACCGGCTGCGCAAGGGGGGCGTGCGGGTGCTGGAGTTCAACCCGCTGCGCCCGAACGGGCGCGTGCCGGTGGAGCTGAACAAGCGCGACCACCGCAAGCTGCTGTGCGTGGACGGGCGGGTCGCGGTCACTGGCGGGGTGAACATCAGCGCGGTGTATGAGAACACGCCCAAGCCCCGCGGCACCGAGCCGGGGCAGCAGGCCTGGCGCGACACCGATGTGCGGATCGAGGGTCCCGTGGTGGCGCAGTTCGAGCATTACTTCATGGAAACCTGGCGGCAGCAGCACGGTCCTGTCCTTGCTGAGCCGCCGCCGACGCCGGCCACCCAGCCGGGGACGACGGTGGTGCAGGCGATAGACGGCGCGCCTGACAACGGCGAGCCGCTGATCTACCGCACGCTGCTCGCTGCCATCACCCTGTCGCAGCGGTCGGTCCACCTGACGACCGGGTTCTTCGTGCCGACGCCTGATTTGGCTCGGGCGCTGATGGATGCGGCCCGGCGCGGGGTGGACGTGCAGCTTGTGGTGCCGGGGCAGAGCGACAGCGGCGCCGCGGTTGCCGCGGGCCGGGCGGGGTATGGCAGGTTGCTGGCGGCCGGGGTGAAGATACACGAGCGCCAGGGGCGTATCCTGCACGCCAAGACGGCGGTGGTGGATGGCGCCTGGTCCGCCGTCGGGTCGTCCAACCTGGATTGGCGCAGCACCGTCTGGAACAACGAGATTGACGCGATGATCCTTGGGGCGGAGTTCGGCGGGGCGATGGAAGCGATGTTCGCCGACGACGTGAAGGCGTCGCATACGATCACCCTTGAGGCTTGGCGGCGCCGGGGTTTGGGCGAGCGGGTGCAGGAGATCAGGGCGAAGCTGGTGGAGACGCTACTTTAGCCGGGCTGCGATCAGGAACTCCTTGTTGCCCTCCGGCCCGGTGATCGGGCTGTCGGCGATCCCCAGCACCGTCCAGCCTGGCAGGCCGGCCCACCAGTCCCGCACCCGGGCGCAGACGGCACGGTGGATGCCGCCGTCGCGCACCACGCCGCCCTTGCCGACCTGGCTTGGGCCGGCCTCGAACTGCGGTTTTATGAGCGCCACTGCCCAGGCGCCGGGGGTGCAGAGGGCCAGCGGCGCCGGCAGCAGGGTTTGCAGGCCGATGAAGCTGGCGTCGCAGACCAGGGCCTGCACCGGGTCCGGCACCTGTTCCTGCGTCAGGTAGCGGGCGTTGGTCCGTTCGTGGACGACCACGCGCGGGTCGGTCCGCAGGGACCAGGCGAGCTGGCCGTGGCCGACGTCCACCGCGTGGACGCGACCGGCGCCGTGGTGCAGCAGGACGTTGGTGAAGCCGCCGGTCGAGGCGCCGACGTCCAGGCAGGTCAGGCCCTCCGGCCTTAGTCCGAACGCCTGCACGGCGTGGTCGAGCTTCAGGCCGCCGCGGGACACCCAAGGGTGGTCCTGGCCGCGCACCTCCAGCGCCGCGTCTTCGGGCATGGGGTCGCCGGCCTTGGCCACCCGGCGGTCTCCGGACCAGACCTTGCCTGCCAGGATCAATGCTTGGGCGCGGGTGCGGCTTTCGGCCAGGCCGCGGTCCACGAGGAGCTGGTCAGCGCGCCGTTTGGGCATGGGGGATGGTGGTGGGGGAGAGGATGGGGTTTTCCTGGGCGATGCTGGGTGACGGCGCGGTTTTTGCGCTGGGCCGCGAGGAAGGCCCCCTCACCCCGACCCTCTCCCGGAGGGAGAGGGGGAAGGGGGTCCGGCTTCTGGAAGGTGACTGCTTGGGGTGGCGGTGCTGGCGGGGGTATGGGTTGGGTATGGGCCTTGGAATGCCTGGGAGGGATCGGGTCGTGCTTGCGGTTTCCCTCACCCCGGCCTTCTCCCGGAGGGAGAGGGGGGAGGAAGCCTTAATTTTCCCTGGCGACGACATAGGCGGCCAGGGCGCGGAGGCGGTCGGCGCGGTCGCCGAATGCCTGCAGGTGGCTGGCTGCCTGGGTTGCCAGCGCTTCGGCCTGGGTTCGCGCGCGGTCCACGCCCAGGAGCGCCACCAGGGTCGCCTTGCCTGCGGCCTCGTCCTTGCCGGCGGTCTTGCCGATGCCTTCGGTGGTGCCCACGGCGTCCAGCACGTCGTCGGCGATCTGGAACGCGGCGCCGAGGTCGCGGCCGTATGCCGCGATGTGGGCCCGCAGCGGCGGCGCGGCGCGGCCGAGGATAGCGCCGGCCTCCGCGCTGTATTGGATCAGGCGGCCGGTCTTGAGGGCCTGCAGGCGCCCGACCTCGACCGCCGTCAGCACCTGGCCCTCCGTCGCCATGTCTATCATCTGGCCGGCGGCCATGCCGCGCGCGCCGGAGGCCAGGCCCAGGGCCAACACCAGCTCGCACCTGGCCTGCGGGTCGGAATGGGTGTCCGGATCGGCCAGCAGCTCGAAGGCCAGGGCCTGCAGCGCGTCGCCGGCGAGGATCGCCGTTGCCTCGTCGAACTGCTTATGGGTGCTGGGCTGTCCCCGCCGCACGTCGTCGTCGTCCATCGCCGGCAGGTCGTCGTGCACGAGGCTGTAGGCGTGCAGCATCTCCACCGATGCCGCCACGCGCGAGGCGCTGGTCTCGGCGACGCCGAACAGGGAGGATACCTCCATCACCAGGAAGCCGCGCAGCCGCTTGCCGCCGCCCAGGGCCGCGTAGCGCATCGCCTGCAGCAGCCGCTGCTCGTGGCCCTCGGGCAGGGGCAGCAGGTTGTCCAGCGCCGCTTCCACCGCCGCGGCATGTCCGGCCAGGGCCGTGCGTATGTCGGCGCGTTCGAGGATGTCGGCCATCAGCCCTCCGCCTTCAGGCCCAAGGTGTTGTCCGCGCGCTCGACGATGACGCGGACGCGGTCGTCGGCCTCGCGCAGCTTGTCCTCGCAGTGCTTGCGCAGCAGGGCGCCGCGCTCATAGGCGGTGATGGCCTGCTCCAGCTTCAACTGGCCTTTTTCCAGGTCGCGCACGATGACCTCCAACTGGGCCAGCGCGTCCTCGAATGAGAGGCCGGTGATGTCGTCCGCCATAGTGGAGTCCTGTTGCAGGGTGTGTCGGCCGTTCCTATTGCCGCATCAGCCGGCGGACGTGCAAGGCGGCGGACGCCGCGAGCGCCCGCAGGTCGTAGCCGCCCTCCAGGATGGACACGAGCCGGCCGCCGCAGTGCGCGTCCGCCACGGCCAGGAGCTGGTCGGTCATCCAGCCGAAGTCCTCGGTTTCCAGGTGCAGGTCCGCCAGCGGGTCGGCGCGGTGGGCGTCGAATCCGGCGGAGACGATCAGCAGCTCCGGCGCGAAGTCCCGCAGCGCCGGCAGGCCCTCGCGCTCCCATGCCGCGCGGAAGCCGGGTCCGGCGGTGCCGGGCGGCAGCGGCAGGTTGAGCACGTTGTTGGCGACTCCGCGCTCGTTTGCTGCGCCGGTGCCGGGGTAGCAGGGCGATTGGTGGCTGCTGACGTACATGAGGTCGGGGTCGCGCTGGAAGATGTCCTGGGTGCCGTTGCCGTGGTGCACGTCGAAGTCCACCACCGCGACCCGGCGCAGGCCCCAGCGCGCCCGGGCGTGCAAGGCGGCGACGGCGGCGCCGTTGAACAGGCAGAACCCCATTGGCCGCGCCCGTTCGGCGTGGTGGCCTGGCGGGCGCACGGCGGCGAAGGCGGCGCCGGCCCAGCCCTCCATGACCGCGTCCACCGCAGCGACCGCTCCGCCGGCGGCGCGCAGGATGGCGTCGTGGCTGCCGTGGCTCATGAGCGTGTCGCCGTCCAACTGCATGAAGTCGCCGACCGGGGGCTGGATGGCCAGGATGGCGCGGACGTATTCGGGGGGGTGGGCGCGTTCAAGCTGCTCGACGGTCGCCTCCGGCGCGGTTTCGCGCAGCAGGGAGACGAAGTCCGGGTGTTCCAGGGCCTGCAGGACGGCGCGCAGGCGGTCCGGGCATTCCGGGTGGCCCGGCCCGGTGTCGTGGCCCAGGCCGGCAGGGTGGGTGAAGAGGGCGACGGGAGTCACGCCGGGTCCTCCGCGCGCCGGCGGATGGTGAAGCCGAGCACGCCGTCCTGCTCGTCCTGGTGCAGGAGGGCGTGGCCGGTTTCGCCGCAGAAGGCGGCGAAGTCGGCGACGGCGGCGCGGTCGGTCGCCAGCACGCGCAGCACGGCGCCGGGAGGCATTCCGCGCAGGGCGCGGTTGGCGCGCAGGACTGGCAGGGGGCATGTCATGCCCTTCACGTCCAGGGTGGCGTCGGGGGTGTCGGTCATGGCGGCAGTATCCCAGGAGGGATGGCGCTTGAGCAAGCCGTGGCGGCGGCGCATGTAGGAGATGCTGACGTGCCTGCATGGGCGTCCCGGGCGCCTGGTCCGTTTGGAGGAGCGATATGGGACACCAAGCCGCCGACACCTCCCTGCGGATGAGCCGCGCGGAGTTCAGGCGCTGGGCCGATGCGCAGCCACGCGGACGCTACGCGCGCGTTGACGGCGTCGTCGTCAGGATGGCGGCGGAGCGCGCCGCCCATATGCGTGTGAAGATGCGGGTTTGGCGCACCTTTGACCGGGCGCTGCCCGCTGCCGGCCTGCCATGCGAGGCAATGGGCGATGGCATGACGGTCGAGGTGGACGACGACACGGATTACGAGGCTGATGCCCTGATCAACGGCGGGCCGCGCCTGGCTGACGACGAGATTGCCGCGCCGAATCCGGTCGTGGTCGTGGAGGTGCCGTCCCTCCGGCACTACCTGGTCGTGCGGGCGGACCGCCGGGCGGTGGTGCAACACCAGCGGCGCGGCGATGGCGGCATCGAAACGCGCGTGCTCGCCGCCGGGTCCATCACGCTCGACCCGCCCGGGATCGGCTTCGCCCTTGAAGAGTTCTATGAGGACTGACAAGGAAGGTTGAGGGCTGGCAGGACAGGACGGGATGAGACATCGGATCGGCGTGGACCTTGGCGGCACCAAGATCGAGGTTGCGGTGCTGGACCCGGCGGGGGAGGTCGTGCTGCGCCGCCGGGCCGACACGCCGGGGACGTATGACGGCATCGTCACCACCATCGCCGGCATGGTGGAGGGAGCGGAGCGTGAGCTGGACGTGCGCGCAACGGTGGGCATCGGCATTCCCGGCGTCATCAGCCCGGCGACCGGGCTGGTCAAGAACGCCAACACCCAGGCGTTGATCGGGCATCCGCTGGACCAGGACCTGGCGACGCTGCTGGACCGGCCGGTGCGGGTGGAGAACGATGCCAACTGCTTTGCGCTCAGCGAGGCGGCGGACGGGGCCGGGGCCGGGCATCATTGCGTGTTCGGGGTGATCATAGGCACCGGCTGCGGCGGCGGGGTGGTGGTGGGCGGCCAGGTGCTGAGCGGGCGCAACCGGATCGCCGGCGAGTGGGGCCACACCTGCCTGCCGCAGCCGCAGGCGGACGAGTATCCCCTGCCCCGCTGCTGGTGCGGCCAGCAGGGGTGCCTGGAGCTTTACCTCGCCGGTCCTGGCCTGGCACGGTCGGGCGACGCGCCGAACGCCGCCGTGCTGTGTGCCCGTGCGGCTGCGGGGGATGCGGCGGCGCAGGCGGCGCTGGACCGGCACGTGGACCGGCTGGCTCGGGGGCTTTCGGTGATCGTGAACGTGCTGGACCCGGACATCGTGGTGCTGGGCGGCGGACTGTCCAACATGGCGCACCTGTATGAGCAGGTGCAGCCGCTGGTGCGGGCCTATACGTTCAGCGACGTGTCGGAGACACCGATCGTGAAGAATAGGCATGGCGACAGCAGCGGCGTGCGCGGGGCGGCTTGGCTGTGGCCGTTGGAGGGGTAGCGGGCCGGGAGCCGGCTGGGGCGGGGCGGCCGGGGACGGAACGCGGCTGCCTGCTCCCCTTCCCTCCGGGTTGGGGTGAGGGATGGGCGGCTGGCGCTGTCCGGGGTGATGCGGAACCGACGCTCGCCAGCATGGGCGGGAGGGGGTGCTTGCGGCTTCTCTCACCCCGGCCCTCTCCCGGAGGGAGAGGGGGCAGGACGCTGCTGCTGTGGTGATGGCGGCGCTTTGCAGGGATTGCGGGGGTGTTCCGGCGGGGGCGGTTTGTCCTGCGTGCGGATCGCGGCGGGTGGTGCGGCATCCCGAGCTGTTCGCGCTTTCGGTGGCGCACGTGGATTGCGACGCGTTCTTTGCCAGCGTGGAGAAGCGGGACCGGCCGGAGCTTGCCGGGCAGCCGGTGATCGTCGGCGGCGGGGTGCGGGGCGTGGTGGCTGCGTCGTGCTACGTCGCACGGATGCATGGGGTGCGCAGCGCCATGCCGATGTGGCAGGCGCTGCGTGCCTGTCCGGATGCGGTGGTGATCCGGCCGGAGATGGCGAAGTATGCCGCCGCCGCCCGGCACATACGCACCCTGATGCAGGATTTGACGCCGCTGGTGCAGCCGCTCTCGATTGACGAGGCGGTGCTGGACCTGTCGGGGACCGAGGCGCTGCACGGCGCTCCGCCGGCTGCGGTGCTGGCGAGGTTTGCGCTGCGGGTGGAGCGGGAGGTGGGCGTCACCGTGTCGGTCGGGCTGGCGCGCAACCGGCTGCTGAGCAAGCTGGCTGCCGGGCGGGACAAGCCGCGCGGGTTCGCGGTGCTGGGCAGCGAGGCGGCGGCGGTGCTGGGGCCTGAGCCTGTCCGGCTGCTGCCTGGCGTCGGGCCGGCACAGGAGCGGAAATTGCACGCGCTTGGCATGACGCACCTCATGCACCTGCAGGTCTTGGACGACCGCACCGCCCAGGCGCGGCTGGGTGATGACGGTCCTGCGCTGGCCCGCCGCGCCCGTGGGGAGGACGCGCGGGCGGTCAATCCGGACCGGGACACCAAGTCGGTCAGCGCCGAGACCACCTTCGACACCGACCTGTGCGACCCGGCGCTGCTGGAGAAGCACCTGTGGCGGATGGCGGAGAAGCTGGCCCGGCGGCTGCGCGAGGGCGGGTTCGGCGCCGGGGGCGTGGTGCTGAAGCTGAAGACGGCCCGCTTTGCCAGCCGGACGCGCAATGCCCGGCTGCCGGGTCCGACGGCGCTGCCGGACAGCCTGTTCGCCGCGGGGCGGTCGCTGCTGCTGCGTGAGGCGGACGGGACGGCGTTCCGGCTGATCGGGCTTGGGGCCAGTCCGCTGCTGCCGGGGACGCTGGCGGACCAGCCGGACCTGGCGGACCCCGACGCGCCGCGGCGGGCGGCGGCGCAGCGGGCGGTGGATGCGCTGCGGGGGCGGTTCGGGGAGGGCGTCATCAAGCGGGGGCGCGGGCTGTAGGGATCGTTGCGTGCGGGGGCGTGCGCCGCCTGTGCCGCGTCTGTTGGATGGCTTGCACCCTGACCTCGCTGCCTGTGATCCTTGCTGTCTTCCTCGGCCAGGCAGATGTTCCTGAGCGGATGAACGACAGCGGCCTCCCGCTTGCGGATCTCTTGAGACGAAGGACAAAGGAATGGACAGCCAAGCGCGTTGCGGCAGGTGGCGAGGCCTTCGTGCCGGGCTGACACTCCTGCCGCTCCTGGCCGCGTCCTGCGCCGGGCTGGACCGGAACGACCAGGGCAACCTGCAGCCGCAGACGGTGCGCGGACCGTGCCAGGTGAAGAAGTTCTTCCTGCTGAGCGTGCGTTCCGTTCCTACGGAGATGACGGTGGGCAACGTTGGGGAGGCCTGCACCTTCACAGTGCTCAACCCCGATCTGCAGGTCGTTATCAATGCCGCCCTGGTGACGGGGCCGGCCAGCCACGGGCGGGCCGGCGTCGGGCTGGCCTACGGCAACCGGCAGGCGGTGGTGTCATATACGCCGCAGCCCGGCTACATCGGGACGGACCGGTTCAGCGTCACGCTGGAGCCGAACGCCATCGGCATCACGGTGAACGTCACGGTGCAGCAGGCGCCACCACCGGGATCGCCGCCGTGACCCCGGTTGCGGCGGGCCGGACGGGAACCGCCGGGTCATGGGCCCCTGGCAGCCTTCAAGCCGGTTGCCTTGAAGAACGTGTAGCAGAACGCGGCATCCGGCCTGGCGGTCCGGCGCAGCGCCGCGATGCCGGCGTCGAAGCGCTCCGGGGTGGTCAGTCCCGCCGCGATGGCCGGGCTGCGGACGCCTTCGATCATCGCCGTGAACGTCTTCAGAATGAAATTGTCCGCCAGGCCGGGCTTGCTGCCGTCCACGTAAACCAGGCGGGGTGACACCCGCACGCCCTCGAACCCTGCACCTTGCAGCAGGGGATGCAGCCGCCGCCCGATCAGCGCGTCGCCACCCGCCGCCTGCTGCAGCTCCACCTGGCAGCGTATGGCGTCATGGGCCGCCGCGCTGTCCGGGTGGAACAGGGTGGAGCCGTGGTCGCCCTCGATGACCGTCGCCGTGCCGCCGGGCCTGAGCACCCGGTGCAGCCCGGCCAGCACCGCCGCCGGGTCGCGCAGGTGCTCCAGCAGGAAGCAGACGAAGACGTGGTCGAAGCTGCCGTCCTCGAAGGGCAGGCGATATGCGTCGGCCTTCTCGAATTGGACGTTGGCCAGGCCCGCCGCAGCCAGCCGCTCCCCTGCCTGGGCGAGCGAGGCGGCGGACACATCCACGGCGGTGATCCGTGCCCCGGGGCTGCTGCGGGCCAGCGGCACCGTCTGCGCGCCGACGCCGCACCCAGCCTCCAGCACCATGCTGCCCGGGGGATAGCTTGTGCCGGCATGCAGCAGGTCCTCCAGCGTCCGCGCCTGGTCCTGCAGCCGGGCTGCCTCGCCGCTGTCGTAGCCGTGCACGTATGCGTCGCCCATGCCGCATCCTCCCGATGCCGCGGGGATGGTGGGGCCGGATGCGGTCAGGCGTCTTGAACGGGATTGCAGGCGATGATCAGAGGAGTGCGGCCCGGTAGCGGCCCGGCGTGACGCCAAGTTGGCGGACGAAGGCGCGGGTCAGGTGGCTCTGGTCGGCAAACCCGGCCTGCGCCGCCGCGTCCGCGACCGCCATGCCGGACGCCAGGCACCGCTGGGCCAGCCGGACCCGCCGCTGCATGAGGTAGGCGTGCGGCGTCGCGCCGGTTTCGCGCGTGAAGGCGCGGAGCAACTGCCAGCGGCTGAGACCCTGCAGCGCCGCCAGCTCGTCCAGCGTGGCCGGCAGGTCCGGCGCGTCGTCCAGGCGCTGCCGCGCCTTGGCGACGGTGGACAGCGGACCCGCTGGCGCCTGGCGCCGCGCCCCATACCGGACCAGGGCATGGACCAGGCAGCGGAGCAGCGATGCCTCGGCTGCCAGCCGGTCCGGCTCCGGCGCCGTCAGGCGGGCGAAGGCGCGGGCGAAGTGGCGGGCCAGCACGGGGTCGTGCAGGGCGGGCCGCGCCATCTCCGCCTCGCCGGCGAGGTCGCCGCAGTCGCGGGCGACCAGGGCCGGGTCGAGATGCAACATGCGCCAAGCCCGGGCCTGGCCGCGGATGGGCAGGCCGTCATGCATCTCGCCGGGGTTGACGGCGATGATGTCGCCGGCGCTGGATTCCACGGCGCCGATGCCGCTCCAGGAGCGTTGGGCGCCGCCGGTCATGACCCCGATGCCGAGGTGGTCGTGGGCGTGGCGGGGGAAGGCGCGGTCGGTCAACAGGGTCATCGCCTCGATGCCGGGCAGGGCCGATTTATGCTGGGTGACATGATGGGTCCGCGCCGTCATGGCCTTGGCTCTTTCGTGGCGTCGTGAGGCGGATACGAACGGATCGGCAGGTGCTCCGTCAACCGCCGCTGGCCTGCCGGAACACGGCCGCGTGCCGGTCGTTCCTGCCGCCCGCCATACCGGCATCGTCCCGCTGCATGAGGCCCGGCACGACGCCAACTTGAAGCCCTCGGCAGGCCGGCGCTGCCGCCGAACATACGTCCGTACGCCTCGGTTGCCCCGCGCATCTCCGGCCAGGTCGCGTCGGTCGAGGTGGACGACAACCAGCCGGTGTCGGCGCAGCGGTTGCTGGTGACGATTGACGACCGGGACTTCCGCGCGGCGCCGGCAAGCGCCGAGGCGATGCTGGAGCGGGACGTGGCGCAGCTTGCGGAGGCCAGCGCCTCGATCACGCGCCAGCCGTCGGTGGTGGAGCAGTCGCAGACGCAGAACCCTTCGGCCGTCGCGCAGCTTGCCTTCGCGCAGGCCAACCAGCGGCGCTACCGCAACCTGTCCGCGACCGGGGCCGGCACCGTGCAGGAGCGGCAGCAGGCGGACCAGCAGGTGCAGCAGGCGCAGTCGGCGGTTGACCAGGCTCGCGCCTCCACCGAGTCCGCCAAGCGCCAGGTCCCGATCCTGGAGGCGCAGCGCGCGGCGGCGGAGGCGCTGGTGAAGGCTGACAAGGCGCGGGTCGAGCAGGCCCGGCTCAACCTCAGCTATACGCGCATTGCGGCGCCGATTGATGGCGTGGTCGGGCAGCGCACCGTGCAGGTCGGCAACTACGTCGGGCCTGGTGCGCCGCTGATGTCGGTGGTGCCGCTGGACCAGGTTTACATCGAGGCGAACTACCGCGAGGTCGCGCTGCGCCACGTGCCGCCGGGCCAGCACGTGGCGATCCATGTTGATGCCTACGACATGGATTTGGATGGCGTGGTGGACAGCGTGCCGCCGGCGTCCGGGGCGGCGTCCGGGGCGATCCAGCCCAACAACGCCACCGGCAACTTCACCAAGATCGTGCAGCGGCTGCCGGTGAAGATCCTGGTTTCGCTGGGCCAGGAGGAGGCGAAGCTGCTGCGCCTCGGCTTTTCGGTGGAAACCACGATCCACACCGGGCTGGCCGACGTGAAGGGCCGGCAGCGGGATACGGCGGTCCGCGCCACGGCTTCCCCATGAGGCTGGGCTGGGAGATCGCTGAGGGCGGGCGCGTGCCGGGGCGTTGAGCCTGCCTGGTCCACCACTGATGGCACGCCGGTTATCGCGGGGTCGAAGGCTCCCACTGCTGCAAGGACGGCGGGTGACATGGGTTGGGGAAATAGGCCGCGTCTTATTGTGCATGGTGTCCCGGTCGGGCCGTCAACGCCATACGGCATAGCAGCCCGTCAAAGCTGCATTCCGAAGGCGATGGAACGAAGGACGCATCTGCTGCGTTGCCAAACCGCCCGTTGATTTGGTTCTCGGACCGGTTTGGCGCTGGGCTGCATTTACCAGCCGGATGCCTGACGGAACCTAGGACAGGCCAGGGGTTTTTATTGCCTGATGATTTGCGCGGCAAGGCCCGGCAGGTTTCCCGCTACGAGCCGCAGCGTAAACTTCGGAAGGCTAACCGTTTTGTTTCGATTGGAGTTTTAATATGCGTATTCTTCCGTTGCTGTTGCTGCCGATGCTAGCCTTCGCGGGATGTTCGGCCGAGTCGAAGGCGCCGCCGATGTCTTCGAGCCGCAATTCGCCCGGCTCCAGCGAGCAGGAGCCGGAGCCAGCCAACAGCCTGCCCCGTGGTTCCTCCGTTGACTCGCCGCTGACGGGCAGGGTTGGCAATATTGGGAGTACACGGGTGGGACCGGCGACGGCGCCTGCCCGTTACTGATTCTGCGCTGCCGGTTTTTTTGGAGCGGAACGGCAGAAGGGACGACCTGATGCAAGGGCCGTAAGGAAACCGAGGGTTTGGCAACTGCTGCCGGCGGGATGCGTGAGCTACGTCGGTGGTGGTTGAGTTTATCGAATTACAATGCCGTGTAATAATCAGTTGTACGAAATCTAATGGAAAAATTGCCAAGCGGCGTTTTTGCTGCGGCTTGGACTGTTCAGCGTTGGCGGGAAGCGGCCTATGATCGTAGGTATTCCGGAGCGGTACAGGGGGTTATCCCTTGCGCGTCAGTTCCTGCGCGCTGAGCACTTGTCATTGTTGGCAGCGCCCATGCAACGGAAGGGCGAGGCAGTCATCCCGGCCCGAACTGCACTCCCGTCTCCTGTTCCGACAGCGTCCACAGCCGCATCGCGGCCCCGGTATCCGCAGCCTGGGGCATCACCTGGGACGGCCCGACCTCGCCCTTGATCTCCATGAATCCGTTGGGACCGTAGTATCCGCCGGCCTCCGCCTCAGGCGCCAGTGCCGCATACAGGATGGGCAGCGCCCCGCGGGCGGCGGATTGGCCGAGCACGCGGAAGGCGCCTTCCATGAGTGCCTCCTTCAACCCCGGCGCACCAGCGCCGGGTCCGTTGCCGATCAGGCCGGTCACTGCCCAGCCAGGATGCGCCGCGACGCTCCGCAACGGCCAGCCAGACGCTGTTGCCCGCCGCTGCAGCTCGCGCGCGAACATCAGCATCGCCAGCTTGCTCTGCCCATAGGCGGCCCAGGGCTTGTAGGACCGCGCCGCCTGCGGGTCGCCGAAGTCCATCCGCGCGCGGCGGTGCGCCATGCTGCTGACGCTTACGACCCGGGCGGCGCCGGATGCCAGCAAGGGGGGCAGCAAGCGGGCGGTGAGGGCGAAATGGCCGAGGTAGTTGGTGCCGAACTGCAATTCGAACCCGTCTGCCGTCACCCGCCGCGCCGGCGGCGCCATGACGCCGGCGTTGTTAACCAGCACCGAAACCGCCGGGTGCGCGGCGGCGATCCGGGCGGCGAACATCGCCACGGAGTCCAGGCTGGCCAGGTCCAGCAACTCGAACCGGGCCGTGGTCCCGGGCGCCCGTACCGTAAGGCGGGCCAAGGCGTCTGCACCCTTCACCGGGTTGCGCCCTGCCAGGATGGTCGTGGCACCCTGCTGCGCCAGCCCGAGCGCCGTCTCCCAGCCCAGCCCGCCGGTCGCGCCGGTGACGATGGCGGTCTTGCCGTCCAGCCGCGGCGCGTCTTGCAGGGACCAGGCCATCAGCTTGGCGTCTGCTTCATTGGTCCTGCGCCGGCATCCTGGAACGGCCTTTCATCGCTGCCTCTTGCCGACGACGGCGTTGGACGGAGATCATGGGTGGGATGCCCGCTCCGCTCCGGCCTCTGGCAAGGCACGCCAGCCGGCTCAGGGCGACGCATTCCTGAACGGGCGCTCAGCAATGCGGCTCAAGCGGGGTGAACTCGGACAGCTTGCCGCGCATGACGAAATCGGTGAAGTCCATCTGCAGCTCGTCCGAGACGCCGTTGGCCCAGTACTTCATGCCGACCTCGTAGTCTGGGCTGCCTGCCACGCGTTCCCGCGCGTCAGGCGCCTTTTCCCGGTCGAAGAAGGCGATGCGGACCCGGCCGGCCGGCAGGTTCGCCAACTGCGGATAGGGCGCGGCGCCGCCAGGTCCCCAGTTGATGATGGCGACGGAGCTGTCCTGCACGCCCCGCGCACCGGTGCCGTCGAACACCGGGAGGGCGATGAAGCGCTTGCCGGCGGTGGCGGCGGCGATGATCGCTTCGGTATGGCCCATCGGGAACACCGTGCCTGCCGGCAGCGTCATCGTCTTGTCCTCGGGCTGGGTGTAGTGGACCGTGCCGGCGCCGCCTATGGACGCCAGGCTGGCGGTGCCCTCGACCTGCTCGGTGACTGCGGTATCGGTAGTTTGCCGCATCAGGAAGCGCATGGACAGGCCGTCCTTGCTTTCGAACGTGGCGTAGTCGGCGACGGACTCGATGTCCTGGCCGTCGCGGTTGGTGAGGGTGAGGGCCAGGCGCTGCCGGGTGGCCCAGCCTTCGCAGGCGTCGGTCAGCTCGTAGGCCATGGTGCCGGTGGCGGCGGTGACGTCGCCGCCCTTGCTGCTGTCCATGACCAGGTTGTAGGCGGCGCGGTGGGCGAGCATGGGCACGGGATCGGCCGCGAGCGCCGGGGCGGCGGCGAGGGTGAAGGCGAGGGCTGCGGCTATTTGGCGCAGGGCCATGCGCGTGAACTCCGGTGGGGTGCGCCACACATAGGCTTGGGTGGCGGGGGGTGAAAGTGGTGCTTGATCCCTGTCGTTCCGGGGGTGGGCTGCGGAGTGGACCGGGGATGGGGCGAACGAGGCGGGCGGACACAATGCCTGCGTTCACTTGGGTCGGTGCGGATCGCGCTGGCGGTTCGCGCATCGGCGGCCAAGACCCCCTCACCCCGGCCCTTTCCCGGAGGGAGAGGGGGAAGGAAGGCTTTCCTGTCTAACTTGCTTTGCGTTTTGGTGGGAGGTCCAGGCGTAGGGACAGCTCCTTCAGGCGGGCGGCGTCCACCGGGGCGGGGGCGCCCATCATCAGGTCCTCGCCCTGCTGGTTCAGCGGGAACAGGATGACCTCGCGGATGTTCGGCTCGTCGGCGAGCAGCATCACCATGCGGTCTATGCCCGGCGCCGAGCCGCCGTGCGGCGGGGCGCCGTAGCGGAAGGCCGCCAGCATGCCGCCGAACCTCGCCTCGACGTCGGCGGCCGAGTAGCCGGCGATCTCGAAGGCGCGGATCATCACCTCGGGGCGATGGTTGCGTATTGCGCCCGACGACAGCTCGATGCCGTTGCAGACGATGTCGTACTGGAACGCCTTGATGGTCAGGGGGTCCTGGGTGTCGAGGGCGTCCAGCCCGCCCTGCGGCATCGAGAACGGGTTGTGGCTGAAGTCTATCCGGCCGGTTTCCTCGTCGCGCTCATACATGGGGAAGTCGGTGATCCAGCAGAAGCGGAAGCTGTTCTCCTCGATCAGGCCAAGCTCCTGCGCCAGGCGGGTGCGGACCAGGCCGGCGAACTTGGCCGCCTCGTCCGGCTGGCCCGCGGCGAAGAACACGGCGTCGCCGGGCTGCAGGCCGCAGGCGTCGCGTATAGCCTCGATCCGCTCGGCTTCCAGGTTCTTGGCGATGGGACCGCGGCCGCCGTCCTCCTCGACGATAATGTAGCCGAGGCCGCCGGCGCCCTGCTCGCGCGCCCACTCGTTCAGCTTGTCGAAGAAGCCGCGGGGCTTGCTTCCGGCGCCTGGCGCCGGGATGGCGCGGACGATGCCGCCGGATGCGGCGATGCGGGCGAACAGGCCGAAGCCCGATCCGGCATAGGCGGCTGTCACGTCGGCGATGCGCAGCGGGTTGCGCAGGTCGGGCTTGTCCGAGCCATAGACCAGCATCGCCTCGTCGTAGGGGATGCGCGGGAACGGCGCGGGGGTGACGGCGCGTCCGCCGCCGAACTCCTCGAACACCCCTGCCATCACCGGCTCCAGGGTTGCGAACACGTCCTCCTGGGTGACGAAGCTCATCTCGAAGTCGAGCTGGTAGAACTCGCCGGGGCTGCGGTCGGCGCGGCTGGCCTCGTCGCGGAAGCAGGGGGCGATCTGGAAGTAGCGGTCGAAGCCGGCGACCATCGCCAACTGCTTGAACTGCTGCGGCGCCTGGGGGAGGGCGTAGAAGGTGCCGGGATGGCTGCGCGACGGCACCAGGAAGTCGCGGGCGCCCTCGGGGCTGCTCGCCGTGAGGATCGGGGTTTGGAACTCGGTGAAGCCCTCGGCGATCATGCGGCGGCGCAGGCTGGCGATGACGCCGGCGCGCAGCATCATGTTGCGGTGGACCTTGTCGCGGCGCAGGTCGATGAAGCGGTACTTCAGGCGGATGTCGTCGGGGAACTTCTCGTCGCCGGCGACCTGCATCGGCAGGGTGTCGGCGGCGGATTGGATCTCCAGCGCCTGCACCTGCAGCTCGATCTCGCCGGTGGGCAGGCGGGGGTTCACGGTGGCGGGGCTGCGCGGGACGACCTGGCCGGTGACGGTGACGACGCTTTCGACGCGCAGCTCGTCCGCGGCGGCGAAGCCGGCGGAGCCGGCCGGCAGCACGCACTGGGTGATGCCGTAGTGGTCGCGCAGGTCGAGGAACAGCAGGCCGCCGTGGTCGCGCTTGCTGTGGATCCAACCGGACAGCCGGGCCGCCTGTCCGGCGTCGCTGGCGCGCAGGGCGCCGCAGGTATGGGTACGGTAGGCGTGCATGTCTGGGACGTCCTTTATCAAGGGCGCACACAAACCGCGGGGATTTGCGGTGTCAAGCGGCGCCGGGTAGAACCCGACATGCCCCACCGGACCCATAGCTTCGCCGATCCAGTTCTCGTTACCGGCACCGACGCCCTGGCCGCCCTGTGCACCCGCCTGCGGGCGGAACCATATGTCACCATAGACACCGAGTTCATGCGGGAGCGGACCTACTTCCCGGAATTATGCGTGGTGCAGTTGGCCGGGGTGTCCGACGTGGCGGTGATTGATGCCGAGGCGGAGGGCATGGACCTGGCGCCGCTGGCCGAGCTGCTGGCGGACACGGGGGTGGTGAAGGTGTTCCATGCCGCCCGGCAGGACGTGGAAATCTTCCTGCACCTGTTCGGCCAGGTCCCGGCGCCGATCTTCGACACCCAGGTGGCGGCGATGGTCGCGGGGTTCGGCGACCAGGTGGGCTACGACGCCTTGGTGTCCAGCCTGACCGGCGGACATATAGACAAGGCGCACCGGTTCAGCGACTGGTCGGCGCGTCCGTTGTCCGCGGCCCAGGTCACCTATGCCGCCGCCGACGTCACCTATTTGCGCGGCGTGTATGAGCGGCTGCGGGAGCGTCTGGCGCGGGACGGACGGACCGAGTGGGTGGCGGAGGAGATGGCGGTGCTCGCCCTGCCCGAAACCTACCGGCCCGACCCGGACGGCATCTGGGAGCGGCTGCGGCCGCGCACCGGCAACCGCCGGATGCTGGGGATGCTGCGCGCCGCCGCCGCCTGGCGGGAGCGTGAGGCGCAGCGGGTCAACATCCCGCGCGGCAGGTTGTTGAAGGACGAGAGCCTGCTGGAGATCGCCGCCGTTGCCCCGGCCACGGCGGAGGCGTTGTCCCGCATACGCGGGGTGACGCGTGGGTTTGCCGAGGGCAAGAGCGGCGGCGGGCTGCTGGCGGCGCTGCAGGACGCGGCGGCGCTGCCGGATGACGCGCTGCCCGAGGCGCCAGGCCGCCATGAGGGGTCGCGGCCGTCGCCGGCGCTGGTGTCGCTGCTGAAGGTGCTGCTGGCGGCGAAGTGCGAGGCGCACAACGTCGCGCCCAAGCTGCTGGCCAGCGGCGCCGACCTGGACCGCCTGGCGTCGGAGGACGAGCCGGACGTGCCTGCGCTGCACGGCTGGCGCCGCGACGTGTTCGGCGCCGATGCGCTGCTGCTGAAGTCGGGCGGGATCACGCTCGGGGTGGACGGCAAGCGGATCAAGCTGGTGCGGGTGTAGCGGCGGGCCTTACCCACTTCGTCTCGGTGAGAAGGTGGAGGGGTAAGACCTGCCTGGCTTGGCTTGGCTTGGCGTGCGAGCCGCCCTGGCTGGGACGTTGACCAGGGCGGCGGAGCGTTAGTTGGCCGCCATCTTCCCCGTGCTGTCCACGGACACGTTCTGCGTTTTGCCGCCCTTGGCGCACTGGCCGTACCAGGAGCCGTCCCCGCCCATCGTCAGCGTGGAGATGTTGCCGCAGCCGAAGCCGGTCAGCATGGAGCGTGCGGCGCTTTCGGTCACGTGCGTCGCCGCCCCGGCAGAGGCAACGCCCTTGGCGTCCACCATCACGTTGGTCGGCACGCCGCCCTTGTAGCACTGGCCGTGCCAGGTGCCGCCGGGGCCGGTGCCGAGGTTGGAGATGTTGCCGCAGCCGAATTGGGTCAAGGCGTAGCGGGCCTGGCCGTCGGTGACGTGGTTGAGGCTTGCGACCTCCTCCACCTTGCCGGTCTTGTCCATGGACACGTTGACCATCTTGCCGCCCTTGGTGCACTGCCCCTGGAGCTGGCCGTCCGGCCGGGTGCTGAGGCCGCTGATGGCGGTGCAGCCGTACTGCATCATGGCTGACCGGGCATGGGCGTCGGTCAGGGCCGGGGCGCTGGAACTCTGGGCCAGCGCCAGGGCAGGCGCGCCCAATCCGAACAGCACGAATGTAGCAAGCAAGCGGTTCATAGATATTCCTCCGGTTCCGTCAGCCCTTGCGCTGCCGTTGCCGGACCAAACGACGCCGAACCCTGTCAAGTCAATAGACGTTGAGAACTGGGACGCCCGGAACACTCTTGCGGGATGGCGAACGATGCAGGGCAGCTACACCAGGAATATCGCCATCGCGACCAGCAGCAGCACCACGGCGATCACCGCGTAGGTGGTGAAGCTGGTGAACCGCGACCAGAACATCTGCCGGTCGGCGACGAAGGCCGCGTCAATGCCGCCCTCCGTGACCTCGGTGTTGGCGGCGCTGACCGGCGCTGGGGCGGTGTCGGCGGAGAAGTTCTGGCGGGGGTTCGGCTGGGTGCCTGCGGTGGCGGTGTCTGTGGTTGCCATGATGCGCCTCGTGGTGTTGCGCGGTTCTACGTCCCGGCGGCGGAGGTGGGCAAGGGCAGCCGGGCCTCACAGGCTTGGGGGTTGCTCAGGCTGGCGTCCGGGTTGGATTGGCCGGGCAGGCCCTCGGCCATCAGGCGCAGGGCCAGGGGATAGAGCAGGTGCTCCTGCCGCAGCACGCGGGCGGCCAGGGTGTCGGGTTCGTCGCCGGGCAGCACGGGCACGGCGGCCTGGGCGAGGATGGGACCCTGGTCCATGACTTCCGTCACCAGGTGGACGGTGCAGCCGTGCAGCTTGCATCCGGCGGCCAGCGCGCGCGCGTGGGTGTCCAGCCCGGGAAAGGCGGGCAGCAGGCTGGGATGGATGTTCAGCATCCGGCCGGCCCAGGCGTTCACAAGGAACGGCGTCAGCAGCCGCATGTAGCCGGCCAGGCATATCAGCGCGATGCTGCGTTCCTGCAGCGCGGCATGGATTGCGGCCTCGTGCGCCGCGCGGTCGCGGCCGTGGGGGCGGTGGTCCATGCACAGCGCCTCGATGCCGCGGTCACGGGCATGTTCCAGGCCGGCGGCATCGGGACGGTTGGACAGCACCAGCGCGACTTCGGCCGGGTAGCCCGGGGTGGCCGCGGCGTCCAGCAATGCCGCCATGTTGCTGCCGCGCCCGCTGATGAGGACCGCGACGCGGACGGGGGGGATCATGCGGGCAGGTTATCCGCAGCGGGTGCATGGCATCCTGCTCCCTCTTTCTCCGGGAGAGGGTCGGGGTGAGGGAAGCCACTAACGCCACAGCCGGCCCAGTGTGAAATGATCCTCACGCTGGCGAACACCGCGCCGGCCCCTTCCCTCACCCCAGCCCTATCCTGGAGGAAGAGGGAGCAGGCAGCGGACCCGGTCATTCCAGCCAGCCTTCGGGGAGCGCGACCCGCGCCTGGGCTGGGCCGTCGCCGGGTTCGATGCGGCCTACGACGTGTGCGGCCTCATCATGTTCCGCCAGTAGGGCCACCGCCGTTTCCTGATCGGATACGGCCAGGACCATGCCGAGGCCGCAGTTGAACACCCGCAGCATCTCCGCGGCGGTGATCCCGCCGGTGCGGGCCAGCCATGGGAACACCGGCGGCAGCGGCCAGGCGCTGGCGTCCAGGGTGGCGTGCAGCCCGTCCGGGAGCACGCGCGGGACATTGCCGGGGAGGCCGCCGCCGGTGATGTGCGCCGCAGCGCGCAGCAGGCCGGCCCGGTGCAGCGCCAGCAGCGGCGCGACGTAGATGCGGGTTGGGGTCATCAGGGCCTCGCCCAGCGTCATGGCGGGGGCGAACGGCGCCGGGGCGTCCAGGGCGGCGCCCGATAGGCCGATCACCTTGCGCACCAGGGAGAAACCGTTGCTGTGGACGCCGCTGCTGGGTAGGCCGATCAGCGCGTTCCCTGCCTGCACGTTGGCGGGCAGCAGGGCGCCCCGCTCGGCGGCACCGACGCTGAAGCCGGCCAGGTCGTAGTCGCCGGGGGCATACATGCCGGGCATCTCCGCCGTTTCGCCGCCGACCAGGGCGCAGCTGGCTTGGCGGCAGCCCTCGGCGATGCCGGCGACGACGGCGGCGGCCTGCTCCACGTCCAGGCCGCCGGTGGCGAAGTAGTCCAGGAAGAACAGCGGCTCCGCCCCCTGCACCACCAGGTCGTTGACGCACATGGCTACGAGGTCGATGCCGACGGTGCCGTGGCGGCCGGTCTCGATGGCGAGGCGCAGCTTGGTGCCGACGCCGTCGGTGCTGCTGACCAGCACGGGGTCGGTGAAGCCGGCGGCGCGCAGGTCGAACAGCGCGCCGAAGCCGCCCAGGCCGCCCATCACGCCGGGGCGGCTGGTCGCGCGGGCCAGCGGCTTGATACGCTCCACCAGGGCGTCCCCGGCCTCGATGTCCACGCCGGCCTGGCGGTAGGTCGCGCCGTTCGGCGGCAAGGTCATGCGGGGGTCCTCGTCGGTCAGCCGGGTGCGTTGCCGGCGCGGATGCGGTAGGGTCCGGGCCATGCAGCGTCCGGAACAGATCGGCGGACACAACCACAGCGGTCCCGTCACGGCAACGCCGCCCCGTCTTGCCTGGGGGGGCGAGGTGCTGAACCTGGCGAACGCCATCACCTTTGCCCGGCTGTGCGCCGTGCCGTTCGCGGTCTGGCTGGTGCTGGAGGGGCGGATGGCCTGGGCTCTGGCGGTGTTCGCCGCTGCAGGCGCGTCGGACGCGCTGGACGGCTGGCTGGCGCGCAGGCACGGCGGCACCGTGCTGGGCGCCTGGATGGACCCGGCCGCGGACAAGGCGCTGCTGGTGGGCATGTTCGTGGCACTGGCTGCCGCCGGGCTGATGCCGGTCTGGATGGCGGCGCTGGTGGTTTGGCGGGACCTGGTGATCCTGGGCGGGATCGCTGCGATGCGTTGGCGGCGCTGGCCGATCCGCATTCGGCCGCTGCTGCTGGGCAAGCTCAACACGGCGGTGCAAATCCTGCTGGTGTGCGTGATAATGGCGCTCGAATCCCTCGGCGTGCGTGCGCCGGGGCTGCGGATGGTGCTTTTGTGGGCTGCTGCGGCGTCCACGGTGTCGTCGGGTGCGCTGTATGTGTGGCGGGCGTCGCGTGCGCCGGGGCATGAAGCGGGGGGGCATGAGGGGATGAAGGGGCCACGATGACGACGCTTGACCTGCCCCGCCCCACGCCGCCGCCTGCCCCGCCGCCCGCCGTGCTGCCGCCGGCGGCGCGGACGGCTTCGCGGGCGCAGCGGCTGGGGCTGCTGGCCGGGCTGCTGCTCGTGGCCTACCTTGTGCTGCACCTGTTCGCCTCGATCCTGCTGCCCTTCGTGGCGGCGGCGGGGATCGCCTATTTCCTGGACCCGCCCACCACGCGGCTGACCCGCGCGGGGATGCCGCGCGGGCTGGCGGCGCTGCTGATGGTGGTGGCGCTGGTCGCGGCCTGCCTGCTGTTCGCGCTGCTGCTGTATCCGCTGCTGCTGGCGCAGGTCGGGCTGCTGATCGGCCGGGTGCCGTCCTACGTGTATTCCGTGCGGCTGTGGGCTGGCGAGGCCATCAGCCACCTGCAGGAGCGGCTGGGGTCGGAGTATGTGGACGAGAAGCTGCGGGATCTGGTGGGCGGCCAGGCCGGGGCGATGCTGGCCTTCGTGGCGGGCGCGTTGAGCCGCATCGTCGGCGGCGGCTTTGCCCTGTTCAACGTGCTGTCGCTGGTGGTGGTGACGCCGGTTGTCGCGTTCTACCTGTTGCGCGACTGGCGCCGGGCGGTGGCGCGGGTGGATAGCTGGCTGCCCCGGCGCTATGCCGGCGTGCTGCGGGCGCAGGCGCGGGAGGTGGACCGCATCCTGTCGGCCTGGCTGCGCGGCCAGGCGCTGTGCTGCGTGGCGCTGGCTATATTCTATGCCGTGGCGCTGTCGGCGGTGGGGCTGGACCTCGGGCTGATCGTCGGGCTGAGCGCCGGGCTGCTGTCCTTTATTCCGTATGTCGGCAGCATTACGGGGGGGGTTGCCAGCATCGGCCTGGCGATGGCGCAGTTCCCGACCTGGACCGGGGTGGCGACGGTGGCCGGGGTGTTCGCGGCGGGGCAGGTGCTGGAGGGGTATGTGATCTACCCGCGCTTCCTTGGGGACCGGGTGGAGCTGCATGCGGTTTGGGTGATCTTCGCGCTGTTCGCGGGGGGCGCCGCGTTCGGGTTCCTGGGGGTGCTGATGGCGGTGCCGGTTGCGGCGGCGCTGGGTGTGCTGCTGCGGTTCTGGCTGCGGCGGTATCTGGCCAGCCCGCTGTATCTTGACCCCCCGCCGGGCGGGTAGGAGTGCGGCGTTTGGTGATGGGTGCTGTGCTGCTCCCTCTCCCTCCGGGAGAGGGTTGGGGTGAGGGAAGCCGCCAGTACTCAGCCGGGCCTCAGCAGCCGCGGCGAGGGTCCGGAACAGGTCAGGCAGGTCCTTGCCGTTTCCCTCACCCCAACCCTCTCCCGGAGGGAGAGGGAGCAGGACGGCGTATGCTGCCCGTCGTGGCCGGATGACTGCTGTCCGTCAGCTTGCGCTTCCGTTCGTGCATGCGCCCGTGTTCACCGCCGCCGATTTTTTGCCGGCGCCGGGGGCCGGGGCGGCGTTGGCTTGGCTGGCGCGCCCGGCGGGCTGGCCGGCGGGGCGCCTGGTGCTGTGGGGGGAGGCCGGGGCGGGCAAGACCCACCTGCTGCACGTTTGGGCCGGGCAGCACCGCGCGACCTTGCTGCCGGCCGCGACGCCGCACTGGCCGCGCGGACCCGTCGCCGTAGACGACGCCGACCTGGCGACGGACGAGCACGCCCTGCTGCACCTGCTGAACGCCGCCGCGGAGGCGTGCCATCCCGTGCTGTTGGCCGCGCAGGCGCCGCCGGCACGGTGGGCCACCAGGCTGCCGGACCTTGCTAGCCGGCTGCGCGCGACGGCGGCGGTGGAGTTGCGGCCGTCCGACGACGCCTTCTTACGAAGCCTGTTGGCCCGGCTGCTGTCCGACCGGCAGCTTATGGTGCCTGACCCGCTACAGGATTGGCTGCTGGCCTGCCTGCCCCGCACACCTGCAGCGATGCGGGAGGCTGCGGCCCGGCTGGACCGGGCGGCGCTGGCCGCCGGTGCGCCGGTGACGCGCGGGCTGGCCGCGGCGGCGCTGGCGGACCTGATGCATGACACTTCGGATACGGAGGCCGGCGATCCCTGGCCGTCCGGCCCCCGGCTGTTCTAAACGTGGCCCGTCTAGACATGCCCCGACCCGCACGCCGCCGCGCCGCCCGCCTGCCCGTCCCGGCGGCGCCCGCACCGGAGCCAAGGACGCACGACATGACCCGGATCAGCCCGACCATCCCTGCCCTGACCCTGGACAGCCCCGACCGCTTCATCAACCGCGAGCTGTCCTGGCTCGACTTCAACCACCGGGTCGTCGAGGAGGCGGAGAACCGCCGGCATCCGCTGCTGGAACGCCTGCGCTTCGTGTCCATCAGCGCGTCCAACCTGGACGAGTTCTTCAGCGTGCGCGTCGCCGGGCTGATCGGCCAGGCGAAGGCGGGCGTCACGGCGCTGAGCGCCGACGGCCGCACCCCGGCGCAGCAGCTTGGCGAGGTGCAGCCGCGCGCCCAGGCGTTGATCGCCAAGCAGCAGCAGGCTTGGCTGGAGCTGCGCGGCCAACTGCAGGATGCCGGAATCGAGCTGTGCGACGCCGCCGCGCTGCCGGCCGAGGACCATGCTTGGCTGGACGCCTGGTTCATGGAGCGGGTGTTCCCCGTGCTGACGCCCCTGGCCATTGACCCGGCGCATCCCTTTCCGTTCATTCCCAACATGGGGCTGGTCAAGGTCCTCAAGCTGCACCGCGCCAGCGACAACCACAGCATGAACGCCCTGATCCCGCTGCCCAGCCAGGTCGAGCGGTTCATCCGGCTTCCCGCCCGCCCCGGCGCCGAGCCGCGCATCCGCTTCGTGCTGCTTGAGGACCTGGTCAGCCTGTTCCTGGGCCGCCTGTTCCCCGGTTTCGGCACCGTCGCCAAGGGCATGTTCCGGCTGATCCGCGATACCGGCGTCGAGTTCGAGGAAGAGGCGGAGGACCTCGTGCGCTCCTACGAGAGCGCGCTGAAGCGCAGGCGCCGGGGCGTGGCGATCCACCTGTCGGTGGATTCCGGGATGCCTGCGGACCTGCGCGCCCTGGTGGAGGACGAGCTGGACGTGGACCACCAGGGCGTCCCCGGCGAGGAGGTGGTGGTGCAGCAGGGATTGCTCGGCGCCGCCGACCTGAAGCAGATGATCGTGGACGACCGGCCGGACCTGCTGTTCCCGCCCTACACCCCGCGCTTCCCCGAGCGGATACGCGACTTTGCCGGCGACTGCTTCGCCGCCATACGGGCCAAGGACATCATCGTCCACCATCCCTTCGAGAGCTTCGACGTGGTGGTGCAGTTCCTGCGCCAGGCCGCGGCCGATCCCAACGTGGTCGCGGTCAAGCAGACGCTGTATCGCACCAGCCGCGACAGCCCGATCGTCAAGGCCCTGATCGAGGCCGCCGAGGCCGGCAAGTCGGTGACGGCGATGATCGAGCTGCGCGCCCGGTTCGACGAGGAGGCGAACATACGCCTGGCCCGCAGCATGGAGGCCGCAGGCGTCCAGGTGGTTTATGGCTTCATGGAGCTGAAGACCCACGCCAAGCTGTCCCTGGTGGTCCGGCGCGAAGGCTCCGCCATGCGGTCCTACGCGCATTT
>DASWOJ010000033.1:0-2263 GCA_036398775.1 Acetobacteraceae bacterium | reverse complement strand
GCGCACACGCAAGTCTCTGATTCTGCCTGAAAGCGGCTATCGTCATCCAGGGCACGCGACAGCGTGTCGCTAGGCCGAGATCGCTGGAAACTCCGGCCAGCACAGCTTCCAGACCGCGACAGTGCCCTGGATCATCATAGGAAGTGCCCCGGTTCACCATAAAAGTGGCCTGGTTCGCCATACGGCGAACGGTCGAACGCCTGCACCGGACCGCACATCGGACTGCGAATGGGAGAGCCAGCCTGCGGGATCTGGCTACACCAGGCGGCGCGCCGGTTCGGTCGGCATCGACTGGTCAGGATCGCCGGGAGCATCGCAGCCGCGGGACGGCACGCGCCGAAGTCTCTCCTCCGTTCGCAGCCTGCCGATGCAAGCGAAGCGCGTTGGCAGGGGCAAGCAGACCTCGCCATGCTATCTCGCTGTTGCTGCTTACAGCGAACCAGGAGACTTTTCTTGCGGTCTGGGGGATTTATGGCGATCTACGGATCACGTAAACGACTAATTCATGCTGATTGGCGTTTGGCGATCTCGGACACGCGACAGCGGGCTGTCCTGTGCCCAAGTTCGCCAGAGTCTCCGGTCGACACGGCCTTTAAGCTGCGTAAATGACGTGGATCATTGAGGGAGTACCTGGTTTGTGGCGTCGATGCAGAATGGGTCAGGTCCTGCCAAGCTATGGACGATGGGTTTTCCCATCGGCGTTATGACACCGCCACGCAGGGGAGCGCCGTTGCGCGCGCGCAGCCTGGCCCACCATCCTGAGGCTGCAACCTGCACGACGCTGGCACGTAGGACTTCCCATTGGAACAGCCGGTCATACGCGGTTGTAAGCCTGAACTTGGCGAGCAGGAGGCTGCATCGCTCTTCCAGATACCCGGATCTAACCGAAGCCTCAACGCACGGCGCTCCGTGCAATGGATGGAGTTCGCGGCTCGTATGATCTGGCTGGCCGACGTGAAAGAGGTGTGCCTATCCGGGCAGCTCGGGGGTTCTTAGAGGTGTGAGGAATTAGGATGACCGCTGAAGGCTCCCATATCGAGGCAGTCGGACCCGGATTGCGGGATGCCGAGCTGCCCTGGCCGGCAACGCTGCCCAAGGGGCCACGGTGCGTCGCCATCATCGCGGCGCAACCAGCGAGCCAGGCCGCTGGGCTCGAGGCGGCTGCCGCCATGATGGCAAACGGGGACATAGCATCGGTGCGGGTGGGCAACCCACTCAACTCCCCCCTGACCCTGCAGCGCATCCTGTTCCAAATGGACCTGGGCGGGACTGGGGACGATGCCGCTGTGGACGACGAGGCGCACCTCGCCCGGCTCTTGGAGGAGCGCCGGGGTGCTCAGGACCGCCTCGTGCTGGTCGTGGAACGCGCCGAGACGCTCGACCAGGCTGCGCTGCTCTCCCTGCAGCGGCTCGCAAGCGCGCCTGGGGCCATGCAGGTCTTGTTCGTTGGCGGTCCCGCATTCTGGGCGCTGCTGGACGATGCCGAACTCGCTCCACTCCGCCGGGTGCTGACCCGGCAAGGAACTGAGCCGGCGGTGGTTACACCGCCTGCCCCAGCCACTCCGATCATCACTCCCCTTGTTGCACCGGTTCGGCCTTCGATCATCGCAGCCCAGGACCGCCTCGCCGTTGTCACAGCCAAGCCGCAGCTCACAGTGCCGGCGCGATCCGGCCGGCGATGGTGGATGGTCGGGGCTGCCGGGCTGGTCATAACAACCATTCTGGGGACAGCGGCCATTCTTGCCCCAGGAGGCCTGTTCTACCGTGCAGTCCCGCAACGGGGCATGCCGACGCCTCCAAGGGAGGTAACCGGCCCCCAGCAGCCCTCCGTCGCGTCGCGGTTAGCGCTTCCTACACCGACGGTCGTGGCAGCACCGCCACCCCAAGTCGCGACGCCCGTGCTGCCCTCGACGGCGCACGCTGTCCCTCCAGTGTCCCTTGCCCCGCTGCCAGAGGCTCGGGCCAAGACCCAGCAAACCCGCCCGTGGCTGGAAGCCGCCCCGTCCCCAACACCTGCGTTCCGGGGCACCGACGTCCTGACCGGCCCGCAACGGGATCAAGGCGACGAGCAAGTCCCCTCGTGGCGCTCCCGCGTCGCAGCGCACTCAGCTGCGCCGTCGCCTTCGGAAGGCCGCGTCGTAATCCATTATCGCACCGGATCGGTAGCTGGGGAGGCAGAGGCCGGGCGCCTGGCGACCGTGGCCGCCCCGCTCGCTGCAAGGGTGCAGACCCGTGTAGTGACAGATATGCCGTCCGCACCTGT
>DASWOJ010000032.1:0-56381 GCA_036398775.1 Acetobacteraceae bacterium | reverse complement strand
CTTGCAGCGGCCGTGTTCCGCGACGGGCATGGCGGAAGGGAAACGGCACGTCCGATGTCTGTCAGCTTCGTCTTGGATGGCGCCGGCCTATGCGTTTCCAGGTTTCAGCCATCAGTCCGACAACGCCGGGCCGGCAACTCCTCCGCTACTGCCCATTGCTCCGCCGCCACCGCGCGAACTGTTCGAACAGGGCGGCCCGCTGTTGGGGCGTGAAGTCCGCCGTCGCCGAGCCGGCGGCAAGAAAGCTCCCGAAGTCCTGCTGCAACGCCTTGTTGCGTATTGCCGCGACCTGCTCGGCAGCGGCTGCGAACCTCGTCCAGCCCGGCACCTCGGCGGCAAGGTTCACCTCCTTCCACTTGGGATGCGCCGGCGGCGCCTGCAGGTGATCGAACTGCGCGAAAAGCTCCGTCACGAGCCGCGTGATCTGGCGATACCGGACACTGCCTGCCGGCCAGGCATACACCGCCATCACCGCGCCAACCGCAAGCGTGTCCACCGTTTCGCCGTTTGCGACCAGGTTCGGGTAGTCCGCACTGGTAAGGCTTCCCGGAGCGTAGGTCTGCAGCAGTTGCTCCTTGTCCTGGGGCAGGCTGAGGAAATGGAGTCCCAGATTGTCCGGCAATGCCCTGAACATATCCACCGGCTTGCCGGCAACGCGCACCACGGCGGCGATCTCGCCGCGTTTCAGACGTTCAATGCCCACATCCTGCGGCTCCTGGGTGAGGGTCACAGGGATGCCGAGCGCGGCGAATAAGACGCGCGCCGTAAGCGTAGATCCGGACCTGGGCAGGTCCGCGTTGACCGTCTTGCCCTTGAGGTCGTCAAGCGTATGCACCTGGGGTCCGACAATAATATGGACCTCCTCGTCATAGAGCTTGGCGATATACTGGATCGCCCGCTCTGCCCCTGGCGGCAGAAGGTGCTCGCGCTGCACATAGGCCAGGGCATCCGCCTGCACGACCGCGACGTCCACCCCGCGCAAGTGCAGGAGGTCGTCGAGATTCTGCACCGACCCTTGTCCGACGATCGGCACCACCCGCAGGCCGGGCTTGTTCAGCGCGCTGGCAAGGTCGCCGGCGATACGGAGGTATGTGCCTCCGATGGCAGCGCCCTCCACGCCGACCACGTTCGACTCGGCTTCTGCCTGGCCCGCCGGCAAGGGCGCCCGCTGGACGGCTGGAGAGCGGGTTTGACCCTGAGCCGCGCTTGTCAGGGCGGCACAGAGAGCAGCCGCGAGGAGGACGGGCTGGATACGCGTCATCGTGTGTTCCCCGATCAGGGTTTCGTGGTTTGCATGAGTTGCCGTGCCCGCATCCGCCACGCTTCGGCTTGCGCCGGATCGGGCCTTATCCCTATCGCGCCGATGCGGCCTAACTGCTCTGCATCGAAGGTCTGGGCCATCCCTTCCGCGCACGGGGCGCAGCCGGCCTCGGCGCCCCGCTGAAAGAAACGGCGGGCGCCCGAGACGTCGCCATTGCCCAGAGCCGCGGCGCCCTGCCGGCGCAGCAGATCAAGCAACGCCGGGGAGGCCTGGCGTGTCACGGCCGTTGCGGGCAAGGCAGGTGCGGATGGGGCAGGTGCGGGTGAGGCGGGCACGGGCGTGGAAATGGCGGGTTCAGGCAGGGCGAGAACGGGCGAGGCGGGTGCGGGCAGCACAGGTGAAGCTGGCGCGGGCGGGGCAGCCGCGGGCAAGACGGGTGCAGGCAGGACGGGAGCGGGTGCGGACGGCGTGGGTGTGGATGGGGCGGATGCGGATGGGGCAGGCACGGACGTGGGCAGGGCGGGTGCAGGCAAGGTGGGCACGGGTGAGGCCGGCGCGGGCAAGGCCGGCGGGGGCAAGGCCAGTGCAGGCAAGGCGGACGCAGGCAAGTCGGGCGCCTGCGCGGCCACAGGCGGGGGTTGCTGGGCTTCTGCGCCGGACTCCCTGAGTGCCGGCTCAGACGTCTCGGCAGGTTGGCTTTCGATTGGCGGAGACAGGGGGGCAGCAGGCGTCGGGGCTGCTGGCAACGCGGCGTCCTGTCCCGGCGCAACCGTTGCCGAGTCAAGATACCTCGATAATTCGTTGACGGCAGCAAGACCGTCGTTGCCTGCGTTTGGCAGCACCTTTGCGATCTCGAACAGCGTCCTGGACAGCCCGGCTGGACTGCGGGCTACGGCGTATGCATGAGCCTCGTCAACCAGCCGGTGGATGGTGTCGTCTGCCTCGTTCGCCTGCGCCGAGCTGGCTAGAAGCAGCAGGAGGCCAGCAATGCACCTATTCCCGGACATCAATTGGTTCTGTTCATCATATATGCTCAAAACACATGGCAAGTTCCCATTTCGACACTTTGCGGAACTGCAACGTTTGGTGGGCGCTTGCTTCCGCCATTTGCCGCTTGCAGACAACCCGGCCAGCCGCCTGCCGCTCGCATTCCATCTTGCAAGGCCGTGCGGCCGGTTCCTTGCCCTACCGATCCATCGAGTGCCTCCCAGCGTGACGCTTATCTTGGACTATCATTAATTTGATAGCACAGCAGATAGTCAACACAAGTCATTTCGGAAGCATGTCGGGAGACGGTCAAGTGACGCCAATGGCCTTTGGATGACGGGTCATCCGGTTGCGCCCTATCCCTTCGCCGCCATCCCAACCTGACGCATGATTTTACCCCGCCAGCTTCCGCGCCAGGTCCACCAGGCTGACCTTCTCGCTGCCTGCCGCCGCCAGCGCCTCGGCCGTCAGCAGCGCCACGCGGGCCAGTTGCGGCCGGGTGTGCAGGCTGCTGATGAAGAAGCGCAGGCGTGCCGCACGTTCCGGCACCGCCGGGTAGATGATCGGCTGCACGTTGACGCCGTGCTTGAACAGCCAGTCCGCCGCCCGGGCCGCGCGTATGCTGCTGCCGGTCATCACCGGGACGATGGCGGCGCCGACCGACGGCCCGGTGTCCAGCCCGGCAGCCTTGGCCTGCGCCATGAAGTAGGCGGCGTTGTCCTGCAGCTGCGCCACCCGCCCCGGCTCCGCCCGCATCGCCTGCAATGCTGCCAGCGCTGCCGCGGCCACCGGCGGCGGCATCCCCACGGAATACACGAAGCCCGGCGCCGAGTATTTCAGGTGCTCGATCATCGCCCCTGACGCGCAGATGTAGCCGCCGCAGGACGACAGCGTCTTGCTGAGCGTGCCCATCCACACGTCCACGTCCGCCGGGTCCACGCCGGTGCGCTCGGCGATGCCCAGGCCATTGGCGCCCAGCACGCCGAGCGAATGCGCCTCATCCACCATCAGGCTGGCGCGGTGGCGGCGGACGATGGCGACCAGCGCAGGCAGGTCCGGCACGTCGCCGTCCATGCTGTAATGGCCCTCCACCACCACCAGCGCCCGCTTCACGCCGGGGCGTATCTCCGACAGCAGGCGGTCCAGCTCGCCCAGGTCGTTGTGGGCGAACGACACCCGGCGCGCACCGGACAGCATGGCGCCCTGGACGATGCTGTTGTGACTGAGGCCGTCGTGGAACACCGCGTCGTCGCGGGTGACCAGGTGGCCGATCACCGTCACGTTGGTGGCATGGCCGCTGACCAGCACCAGCGCGTCCTCGGTGCCATAGGCAGCGGCCAAGGCTTCTTCCAACTCACGGTGCACCGGCCGCTCGCCGGAAACGACGCGGCTGGCGGAGACGCTGGTGCCGTAGCGGTCTATGGCGGCCTTGGCGGCATCGCTGATGCGGGGATCGCCGTTCAGGCCGAGGTAGTTATACGAGACAAAGTTGTCATACTCGCCGTTGCCGATGACCGTCGTGGCGCCGGCGATGCCGGCATGAGGGCGGAAGTAGGGATTCTCGATCCCCAGCGCAGCGCCAGCCTTCTGCACCATGCGCATGTCGGCCATCGCTTCCTGGTCGCCAAGCGGCGGCGCAGCAAGCGCCGTGGCCTCTCGCGGCGCGGGTGCGGCCCGGCGGGTGGCGAGGCGCGTAACCAGCCGCGCCTTGGCGTCAGCGGAAAGTCCAAACGGGTTCATGGCGTGACCTTAACTTCTTTACTGCTCCCCCTCCCTCCGGGAGAGGGCCAGGATGAGGGAGGCTGCACGCACGGGTTTTCCGTGGGCAGCACCTTGTTGGCGCGGGACGGCTGGGTTTCGTGCTAGCGGCTTCCCTCACCCCAACCCTCTCCCGGAGGGGGAGGAAGCAGAGGCAGCGGAGGACAGCATGTCTTCCAGCACCGGCTGATCCTCGAAGCGCGCCAGGCGCTCGGCCATGTCGTCCACGCTGCCGGCCGCCGCCGGTTCCGCGCCGCCGCCCAGCATCTTGATGACCCGGCCGGCCAGCGCCTGCAGTGTTGCGCCCTCGGACAAGGCCAGCACCGGCAGCGACAGCCCGAACCGCTGCTCCACCGCCAACCGCAGTTCCACCGCCATCAGGCTGTCCATGCCCAGTTCCACCAGCGGCCGCCCGGCCTCGATCCGGCTGGCGGCGAGCTTGGTGATCCGTGCGACCTCCTCCGTCAGCAGCGACACCACCTTGGCCCGGGCCTCGTCGGGCGGGCAGGACGCCAGCAGTTCCCGCAGGTCCACCTCAGCCGCGGGCGCCCCGGCGCCATCCTGCACCTCCTCGAACATCGGCGACCGCAGCCAGGGCAGGCTGGCGCCAAGCGCGCCCCAGCGGATGTCGGCATAGCCCACCACCGGCAGCCCCGATTGCAGCAGCATCGGCAGGGCGGCCAGCGCCTCGGCAGCCGTAAGGTTCGCGCTGCCCAGCCGCTTCGCCAGCATCGCGCCCACCCCGGCCTGCCGGGCCAAGTAGCCGGCGTCGCCCACCGGCCCCCACTGCACCGCCAGAGCCGGCAATCCAGCGGCGGTCCGGCGCAGCGCCACCGACTCCATCGCCGTATTGGCGGCGACGTAGTTGGCCTGGCCAGGATTACCCAGCGGCGTCGTCACCGAGGAATAGAGCACGAACATCTCCACCGGGTCGTCCCGCGTCAGCCGGTCCAGCAGGTCGGCGCCGCCCAGCTTGGGCCGCAGCGCGCGGGCGAAACGCTCGCGCGTCAGGTCGGGCAGCAGCGCGTCGTCCATCGCCACCGCGGCATGGACCACGCCGCCCAACGGCGGCATCCCCGCGCGTATTGCGTCCAGCACGCCGGCCAGCGCCGCCTCATCCGACACGTCGCAGGAGAACGCCGTGGCGCCGGGCAGCGAGGCCAAAACCGCAGCCGCGTCCGGATCGGTCGGCCCGCGCCGGCTGACGAGGGCCAGGTGCTGCGCTCCCTGCGCCGCCAGCCAGCGCGCCGTTTCCAGCCCGAAGCCGCCCATCCCGCCGGTGACCAGGTAGGTCCGGTCCGCGCGCGCACGGAATGGCGCCGCGACCCGCGCCGCCGTCGGCAGCGCCGAGCCTGGCGCCAGCACTACCTTGCCGATGTGCCCGGCCGACTGCATCAGCCGGAACGCCTCCACGGCATCGGCATAATCATACAAACGGTGCGGGAGCGGCCGGAGGCTGCCGTCCCGCAGCCCCGCCCCGATCTCCGCGAACAGTTCCGCCGCCAGCGCCGGCCGCCGCAGCGGCAGCTGGTCCGCGTCTATGCCGAAGTACGACACATTGTGCCGGAACGGACGCAGGCCCACGGCGGAGTTCTCATAGAAATCCCGCTTGCCCAATTCCAGGAACCGGCCGAACGGGCGCAGCAGGCCCAGGCTGCGCTCCATCGCCTCGCCGCTCAGGGAGTTCAAGACGACATCCACGCCCTCCCCGCCGGTCAGGCGCATGATCTCGTCGGCAAACAGCAGGCTGCGGCTGTCCAGCACGGCGTCCACGCCCAGGCCGCGCAGCAGCGCCCGCTTGGCCTCCGACCCCGCCGTGGCATACACGACCGCACCGCGGGCACGGGCATACTGGATCGCCGCCAGCCCGACGCCGCCAGCGCCGCCATGGATCAGCACGCGCTCGCCCTGGCCCAGCCGGGCCAGGTGGCCCAGCGCGTAGGCGACGGTCAGAAAGGCCACCGGCACCGTGGCGCCTGCCGCGTAATCCATGTCATCCGGCATCGGCATGACGGCATGGGCCGACGTAACCGTCTGCGTGCTGAGGCTGGCGGGCGCGAACGCCATCACCCGGTCGCCGGGCCGGACGGAGGTGACCCCCTGCCCCACCGCCACCACGTCCCCGGCACATTCCAGCCCGATGGTCGCGCCGGCAAAGCCGTCCAGCAGCGCCTCGTCCGGCAGCAGGCCCATCGCCCACATCACGTCGCGGAAGTTTAGCCCGGCGGCGCGCACCTGGATGGACACCTGGCCGAGGCCGGGCTGCGCCGGCTCCGAGGGCGTCCACCGCAGGCTGTCCAGCAAGCCCGGCCGCCCGACGGCAAGGCGCAGCACCGACGCAGCGGCGGCTGCGGGCGGCACGCCGCGGCGCAGGCGCGGCACCTGCCGGCCAGCGGCGGACCAAGCGGCCTCGTCCTCCATGTCCCCGCGCAGCACCTCGGCTACGGCGGCCTCGGCAGGGTCCGGCAGGTCCGGCGCCAGATGGATGATGCGGCAGCGCAGGTCCGGCATCTCGTTCGCCATCACCCGGCGCGCGCCGGCCAAGGCCCCAGCCAAAACATCATCGCCCGCAACGAGAACAGTCAAGATCCCGGCCGGCATCGCCTGCGCTGCCTGCACCATCAGGTCCAGCATGGCCGCGGGGTCGCCATCCACAAGCAGCACGACATGCGGAGGCACCGTGCCGGGCTTGCGGGCCCAGGCCAGCAGCGGGGCGGCGTCCAGCAAATGCCGGGCGACGTGCAGCCCCGACAACTCCAGCCGTGCCGCGACCGCATCGGCCAGCGGCGACGCGGGCGCCAACAACGCCGCGGCGACGCCGTCCAGCATCGGCGCCACCAACGCCGGACCAGCCGGCACGCGGGCCAGCATCAGGGTCGCCGGCCAGCTTGCCGGGACCGGGCGGGACGCCGCCCCACTCAGGCCGGCAGCGGCCAGCGCCCGCATCCAGCCGCGCCCGTCGCGCAGCCGCGGACCATCCGGCCGCACCAGGCCCCACACCCGTCCGGGCGCAGGCTCCGCCAGCAGCACCAGGCCGCCCGGAGCCAGCGAAGCCAATTGGTGCAGCGAGTCCGCCTCCAACGTGCCCAGTGCCAGGGGATGCAGGCCAACGACCAGGTCATACGGCGCATGGCCCGCCACGGCATCCCAGGTCCGAGCGGACGCGCCGGGCACGCCGGCCAGGGCGTCGCCCAACGCCGCCACGTCGTCCGGACCCGTCGAGGCGTCGAGACGCACCTGCACCGGCAACCCGCCGAGGCGGCGCAGCATCATGCGCGTGAAGGCGCCGCGCCGCGCGCCAACCTCCAGCACGCGCAAAGGCTGGCCGGCCGGCCATGCCTCCGCCACCCGCATCACCGCGTCCAGCAGCGCGTCCGCCGCCGCGGCGCCGGCCGGGGAACCCAGCAGCATCCCGTCCAGCAGCGCCGCAGATGCCGTTGCGGGCGGGGCACCGCGCAGCTCCGCCGCCAGCCGCTCCGCCGCCGCCGCCAGCAGCGCGGCATCGGCGACGGCGCGGGGCTGGTCGAACACCAGGGTACGCAGCACGTCGTCGGCTGACAGCTCGTCGTCCAGCAGCGTCCAGGCGCCGTCCTGCACGTCGGCCAGCCCGTCTGCGGCCAGCCAGCCCAGGATCTCGTCCAGCCGTTCCCGCATGGCGGACGCCACCACTCCGTCCCGCACGAGCTGCCCGGCGGTAAAGGACGCCGCCGGGTCCGCCAGCACCTGGCGCAGCGCCGCACCGGCGGCCAGCGCGGCAAAGGCATCGGCCAGGATGCCGGCCTCGCCAGGCTCGCCGTCGCCGCCGCCCAGCACGTCCGCGGGCACGGCCGGCACTGGACCGGTGTGGCTCGACACCAGCGCGGTGTGAAACAGCCGTTCCTCCGGCGCAGCGGCGCGGCCCAGGGCGACGCGCACAAACCAGCAGTCCAGCAGTTCCGCCACCACCGCCCCTGCCGTATCCAGCAGCGCGATGTCCGCCCGCACCGAGCGTGGGCCGACCCGCGTCACGTGCAGCCGCGCCGACGCCGGCACCGCGCCGCCCGGAGCCAGCAGCCGCACCCGGCCGAACCGCCAGGGCAGCACCCCGTCGCCGTCTCCCAGCTTGCCTGCCGCCAGCGCCAGCAGGCCCTGCAGCGCGCCATCCGTCAGCGGCGGCGGCAGCAGGAAGCCGCCGTCCTGCGCGCCAGGAGCAAAGCGCACCGCCGCCATATCCCGCCCGATCTCGACCCGCCGGACGACCTGGAACGCCGGGCCGTAGGCCAGCCCGAGGCCGCCTGCCAGCGCATACAGCGCCCGACCATCGAGAGTGCGCGGCATGGACTCTGCCGGCGGCGCGTCGCGGGCCGGCGCGGTAGACTCCCCGGCGCCGATCCGGCCGGCAGCATGGACAGTCCACGGCTCGTCCGACAGCCGTGGCCTGGACATGATCTCGAACCTGCCGCCGGCTGAACCGACGCGCAACCGCACCTCGCGCAGCACCCCGTGCTCGAACACCAGGGGACGGTTGATCTCCAGGTCCGACACCTCCAGCGCGGCAGCGCCGGAGTGACGGGCACGGGCGGCGGCCAGCGCCATCTCCAGCAGGACGGCCGCCGGCGCGACGGTTGCGCCGCCGACGACATGGTCGGCCAGCCAAGGATGCGATGCGGTGCCCAGGTGGGCCGACCACTCCCTCGGCTCCGCCCCGCGCCGGATGCCCAGCAGCGGATGTTCCTCCGGCAAGTCCACGACCGCTTCGGCTTCGGTCGTGTGAAACAGCCAATGGGGTTCGCGTTGCCAGGGATATGCCGGCAAGCCGTCGGTGCGCCGCGGTCCGGAGAAGGCGGACGCGTGGCGGATGTCGCAACCCGCGGCGTGCGCCCGCCCCGCAGTCAATACGGCCGGATCGGCTGACGCCGCCCGGCGCGACAGGGTCGGCAGCACGCGCCCGGTTGCGTCCGCCGCCGTCAGGGCATCGTGCAGGTAGGCCTGCAGCACCGGCTGCGGCCCGATCTCGATGAACACCCGCACGCCGGAGGCAACGAGGTGCGCTGCGGCTTCGGCGAAGCGCACCGGCGCACGCACGTTCCGCCACCAGTATTCGGCGTCCAGCGTGGTGCCGTCCGCCGGGCCGCCGGCGACGGTGGACACGAAAGGCAGCGTCGCCGGCCCTGGCGCCAGGCCGGCCAGCTCCTTCGCCAGCGCATCCCGGATCGGCTCCATCGCGCCGCTGTGGAAGGCATAGTCCAGGTCCAGCAGGGTAAAGGCCCAGCCGGCCTCCTTTGCGCGCATGCCCAACGCCAGCAACGCCGCTTCCGGCCCGGCAAGCGTCGTGGCGCCGCTGCTGTTGTGCGCCGCGACCTCGATCCCTGTGCCGGCCACGGCCTCGGCAGCCGCCGCCGCGCCGAGGCCCAGCACCGCCATGCGCCCGACGCCGGCCGTCCGGGCCTGCAGCCGGCTGCGCACCGCGATCACCCGGCTGGCCTGGTCCAGCGTCAGCGCGCCGGCAGCCCAGGCCGCGGCGACCTCGCCGACGCTGTGGCCCATGCAGGCGTCAGGCTGCACGCCGGCGGTCCGCAGCGCCATCACCATTGCCACCTGGATGGCGAACAGCAGCGGCTGCGCAACCGAGGTATCGCGCATGGCAGCCGCATCCGCCGTACGCAGGCGTTCGGTGACGGACCACCCGAGCGGCCCCAGCAGCGCCGCGTCGGCGGTTTCCAGGGCGGCGCGGAAGGCCGGGCTCCGCTTGACGGCGTCCGACGCCATCCCGGCCCACTGGCTGCCGTTGCCCGAGAACACGAAGGCGACCTGGCCGATCACGGCCGTGTCCGCGGCGACAGCATGCGTCGCCTGCCCCGCAAGGTAGGACCGCAGCCCGGCACCCAGTTCCGCCGCCGTAGCGCCCGTCGCCGCGAGACGCAGCTTATATTGGTCGCGCCCGAGCGCCGCGCCGCGGATCAGGGCGGCGTCCCCTTCTCCATCCGCAAGCAAGCCGCACCAGGCAGCCGCCAGGGTGCGCAACGCACCCTCGCTCCGCGCGGACAGCAGCAGTTGCGGCAACCCTGGGGCAGCGGCGAAAGGTGCATCGCCGGTTCCGGTGGTGGCCGGCGGCGCCTCCAGCACGGCATGGGCGTTGGTGCCGCCGAAACCGAAGCTGTTGACCCCGATCATCGCAGGGCGGCCCTGCGCCACCAGGTCCAGGCCAGCCGGGTTCAGTTGCAGGTTCAGGTCGTCGAAGGGGATCGCCGGGTTCGGCGTTTCGCAGTGCAGGGATTGCGCCACACGGCCGGTCCGGAACGCCAGCACCGCCTTCAGCAGCCCGGCCATGCCGGACGCCGCTTCCAGATGGCCGATGTTGGTCTTGACCGAGCCGATGGTGAGCGGCTGCGACCGGCGCCGGCCCAGCACCTCGCCGAGCGCCGCGGCCTCGATCGGGTCGCCCGCCGGGGTGCCGGTGCCGTGCGCCTCGACGTAGTCCAGCTCGTCGGGGTCAATGCCGAAGCGGCCATAGACCGCGCGCAGCAGCGCCGCCTGCGCCGCCGGGTTGGGCAGGGAGAAGCCGTTGGTCCGACCGTCCGAGTTCACTCCGGTACCGCGCACCACGGCATGTATGGCGTCGCCATCCGCAAGCGCCGCCCTCAGCGGCTTCAGCACCAGCATCGCGCCGCCCTCGGCCCGCACATAGCCGTCGGCTCGCGCGTCGAAGGCATGGCAGCGCCCCCGCGGCGACAGCATGGAGGCGGCGCAGAACCCCACGAAGTTCTGCGGCGCCAGCAGCAGGTTGACCCCGCCCACCAGCGCCATCGGCACCTGCCCGCCGCGAAGCGCCTCGCACGCCTGGTGCAAGGCGACCAGCGAGGACGAGCAGGCCGTATCCACCGTGAACGACGGCCCCCGCAGGTCGAAGGCGTAGCTGACCCGGTTGGACAGCGAGCACAGGGTCGCCCCGGTCATCGAGTAGGCGTCCATCACCGACGCATCGCCCGCGTGCAGCGTCGTGTAGTCCCAGGCGGAGCCGCCGACGTAAACGCCCACCGCCGACCCGGCGAGCTTGCCCGCGTCCAGCCCGGCATCCTCCAGCGCCTCGTGCGCAAGTTCCAGCAGCAGCCGTTGCTGCGGGTCCATCTGGGCGGCTTCCCGCGGGGAAATGCCAAAGAACCCGGCATCGAAGCCGCTGACGTCGCCCAGCACGCCGGCCGCAAAGGTGTAGGCCTTGCCGCGCTGGTCCCGGCCGGGATGGAAGTAGGCCGCCTTGGTCCAGCGGTCGTCCGGTATCTCCGTCACCGCGTCGCGCCCGGCGGCGAGCAGGTCCGCGAAGGCGTGCAGGTCCGCAGCGCCCGGCAACCGGCACGCGGCGCCGACGATGGCAATGGGCTGGTATCCCGCCAGGAAATCCGTGTTCGCTTTAACGCTGCCGTCCAATGTCGCACCTCTGTCCGGCACAGGGCCGGGATGGGTCTTTGGTATCCAGACGCTCTACGGCGATTGGCCCGCTTGGGCAAACGGGCCAGCCTGGGATGGAAGGCAGGCCAAGCCTGCCGCTATAGCCGTCTGTGCGATATGCGGGCAACACAGGATGAACCAGGCGTCACGCATATGTCACCAGTGTTGCATTGCAGCACACCCCCGGGCCATACAAGTGGCACCTTGAGCCGGAACCAAGACGGGAAACCCAGAGCTTGCGGCAAATGCCAACCCATCCCGACTGGCGTCTTGCCGTGACGAGGCCTGGCGCTGGGCCGGACGAGCGGGCGGCCAATTCGGCTTGGATCGTGGGGCGGCCAGTGCCCGGCTGGGCGGCGCTGCTCCCCGGACTCGGCCTTGCGCCGGCCGCATCCTTGGGGGACGCGCGCATCCTGCTGACCACCAACCCGCAGCCGCGTCGGCCATATGAGCCTCGCCCACTGCTGCACCTGCAGCCAGGCCCCCTGCAAACGCCGCGATTCCTGGCCGATCCGCCCTGGCTTAGCGCCGCCTTGGGCGTAGGAGCCGCGGCTGCCGGGGCGCCATGCCCGGTGCTGCCCGGATCGGCCGAGATGGCGCTGCTGTCCGGGCCGGAGGACGCAGCAACCCTGCGCCGGGCCGCGGACGGGACAGCAGCGATGGTCCGGCACCGCGTTGGCGGCGCGGCCTGGGCCGATCCGCCGCCAGCTTCGGTTCTGGCCCGTCCGGGCCTGGGACTGGTCGTTGCGGAGTGCTCGGGCGATCCCGGGCGGGATCAGGCGATGCTGGCCGCGGTGCTGGCCCGGCATGATGCTGCCCGGGTCGCCGTGGCCCGGGCATCCGCTGCCGTCGCCGCCTCAGCCGCTGCCGCGGGATGCCGCGTGCTGCCACAGGAGGTTTATGACCCTTGGCCGCTGTTGGAGCTTGCGGACGAGGTCCACGTGGCAGGGACCAGCCTGCTCGGCCTGCTCGGCCTGCTGGCCGGGTGCGCCGTCCATGCCCATGCGCCGGCCTGGTTTGCCGGCTGGGGCGCCACGGTGGATGGGCCGGACGTCCCGCCCCGCGCCGCTACGCGCAGCCCGGCGCAGGTTGCGGCGGCGTGGCTGCTCGGCGGCGCATCGTATCGCGACCCCTTCACGGGCCAGCCCACCACGTTCGAGGCGGCGCTGGACGCCGCTGCGGACTGGCGGCGCCTGTGCGACGCCAACCGGGGCATTGCCGGCTGCGTCGGCATGCAATTCTGGAAGCGGCGGCGCATCGGCGCGTTCCTGCACACCGGGGTGCGTCCGCCGCCGCAGGGCGATGCCGCCGTGGCCGCGGCCCGGCGGGACGGCGGCGCGGTCGCGGCCTGGGCGTCGCGGATGCCCGAGGGGCTGCATGCAACGTTGCACAGGGAGGGCATCCCCGTCCTTCGGGTGGAGGACGGCTTCCTCCGCTCCGTCGGCCTGGGCAGCGACTTCCTGCCGCCGTGCAGCATCATCGTGGACGGCGCCGGCATCTATTACGACCCAAGCCGGCCGAGCGACCTGGAGGCCATCCTGGCCGGCGCCGCCTTCGACCCGGCGCTGCTGGACCGGGCCGCAAACCTGATCCAGCGGCTGGTTCAGGCTGGTGTTACAAAATATAATATAGGTGCGGCGCCGCTGCCGCAGTTGCCGGCAGGGCGCCGGGTGGTGCTGGTGCCGGGCCAGGTGGCCGACGACCTGTCGGTGCGGCTGGGCGGCGGCGCGATCCAGTCCAACCTGGCGCTGCTGCGGGCCGTGCGCACCGCGGCGCCTGATGCGCACATCCTTTACAAACCCCATCCCGATGTTGACGCCGGGCACCGCCAAGGCGCCATTCCCGATGCTGAAGTCCTTGGGATCGCCAACGGCATTGTCCGCGGGGTGCCAATGGCAGAGCTGCTTTCGGCCGTGCAGGAGGTCCACACCCTCACCTCGCTCACAGGGTTCGAGGCGCTGCTGCGAGGCCGGGCCGTCACCTGCTGGGGACAGCCGTTCTACTCCGGATGGGGGCTGACGCAGGACATGGCACCTATGCTGCGGCGCACACGGCGGTTAACACTACCAGAACTAGCGGCAGGTGTTCTGCTGCTGTATCCGCGTTACCTGGACCCTGTGACCGGGATGCCCTGCCCGGCTGAGGTGCTGCTGGACCGCTTGTCCGACCCTGCGCTCTGGCGCGCCGGGCCGTTGGTGCAACTCCGGCGTGCACAAGGCCTTGTTGCGGGATGGATGTCGAGGATCGCTGCCGCGGGGACTGCGGCCGGAAGGACCAAGCCATGATGCAAGCCGCCCCGCGACAGTTCCTGTTCCTGCAAGGCCTGGCCGGCCCGTTCTTCCGGCACCTCGGCGATGCCTTGGCGACGCGCGGGCATGGCGTTCACCGTGTCAACTTCCACGGCGGCGACTGGCTGTTTTGGCGCCGGTCCGGCGCTGTCAACTACCGCGGCGGCGAGCAGGGCTGGCCCGACTATCTTGAGGAGCTGCTGAACCGCCGGGCGATCACGGACATCGTGCTGTTCGGCGACTGCCGGCCGCTGCATGGCGCCGCCCGCGCCATCGCCGCCCGGCGGCACGTCCAGGTGCATGTGTTCGAGGAAGGCTACATGCGCCCGGACTGGGTGACGCTGGAGGTCGGCGGCGTCAACGGCCTGTCCACCCTGCCGCGGGACCCGCAATATTACCTGGACGCTGCCCGCACCCTGCCGCCCCTGGCCGACCCGGACGTGAGCGGTGTCCCGACCAGCTTTGCCAGGCGGGCGCGGGAGGACTTGGCCTACAACCTGACGGCGATGGCGCTGCGTCCGCTGTTCCCGGGCTACCGGAGCCATCGGCCCTGGCATCCGATGGTGGAGTATGCGGGCTGGCTGCGCCGCTTGTCCGGCAAGAAGGCCGCCGCACGCCGGAGCAACGCCGTACGCTCCCGGCTGGAGCGCACCGGGCGCCCGTTCATGGTGTTCCCGCTGCAGCTGGACTGCGACTACCAGATCAGGATGCACTCGCCGTTCCCTGGGATGGAGGCGGCGATCACCGACGTGCTGACCTCGTTCGCCCGCCATGCCCCGGCGGGGCTGGACCTGATCGTGAAGGGACACCCGCTGGACAACGGGTTGCGCGACTGGCGGGCGGTGACGCTCGGCATCGCGGCCGCGCTGGGCGTGCAGGACCGGGTGATGTTCCTGGAAGATGGCAACATAGACCTGCTGGTGCGGGCGGCCCGCGGTGTCGTGACGGTCAACAGCACCACCGGCACCCTGTCGGCGGCCCGCGGCATCCCGACGATCAGCCTGGGCCGGGCGGTTTATGACATCCCCGGCGTTACCCATCAGGACGGGCTGGACGCCTTCTGGAGCAACCCCGTCCCGCCGGACCCGTCGGTGTTCGACGCGCTGCGCCGAGTCCTCGTGCACCGCTGCATGATCCGCGGCGGCTTCTTCTCGGACGCGGGACTACGGATGCTGCTGGATGGCGCCGTGGTGCGGCTGGAGGCTGCGGCCCGGCCAGGCATGCGGTCGGTTATGGCCGGCGCCGCCCATTTGACGCGCGACTCCGAGCCGATGTTGGCCGCTGCGAAGGGATGACAGACCCAACGCGCTCGGTCGCCATCACAGGTGCGTCGAGCGGATTAGGGGCCGGGCTGGCGGAAAGCTATGCCGCGCCCGGCGCGACGCTTTGGCTGGCTGGGCGTGACGCGGCGCGGCTGCAAGCCGTTGCCGAACGGTGCCGAGCCGCAGGCGCCGCCGTTCACGCGGACCAGGTGGACGTGACGGACGCCGAGGGCGTCGCCGCTTGGCTGCACCGGGCGGATGATGCCGGGCCGGTTGGGCTGGTGCTGGCCTGCGCCGGAGTGTCCGCCGGCACGCTGCCTGACGGCACGCCGGAAGGCGTGGCGCTGGCTGCGATGCAGGTCCGCACCAACCTGCTGGGCGCGATGCACACGGTCGAGCCGTTGCTGCCGCGGCTGCTGGCGCGGGGCGCCGGGCATGTGGCGGTGGTGTCTTCCGTCGCCGGGCTGCGCGGGCTGCCATACAGCCCGGCCTACAGCGCCAGCAAGGCCGGGGTGCGCGCCTACGGCGAAGGGCTGCGGGCACTGCTGTCGCCGCGCGGCGTCGCGGTCAGCGTGATCGTGCCCGGCTTCTTCGACACGCCGATGACCGACCGCTTCAAGGGACCAAAACCCGGGCTGATGAGCCTACCGCGCATGGTTGCCGCCATACGCCGTGGGCTGGACCGCCGGCGGGCGCGTATCGTGGTGCCGCGGGGGCTGGCGACAGAGCTGGTGCTGGCCGACCTGATCCCCGCCTGGGCCGGCGACCGCATCCTGCGAGGCGTGCGGTTCCACATCGAGGCGGGGCGTTGAGGACCCTTTTCTCCCGCTTCCTCCGGGAGAGGGTCGGGGTGAGGGAAGCCCTAAGGACTGACCCTCGCTGCAACGGAGCAGATCACGCACCGGCGAAGATAGCGCTGGTGGCCTTTCCCTCACCCCGGCCCTCTCCCGGAGGGAGAGGGAGAAGCATCCGCCCGATTTGATGCCGCCTTCCCTGCTTGCTGCCGGCATCGCCGTGTGCGTGGCCGCATGGCTGGTCCTGCGCGCCGGCGTGGGGGCGAGCCTGCGCGATGCACCCGTCGGCGCCATCCTTTTGGACGCGTTGCCGATGGCCGCCGGGTTCGGGCTGATGCTGGCAGGCACTGCGCGCCCCTTGCTGTCCGGCGTGGCATTGGGCGCGACGGCGCTGGGACTTCGCCTGACCGACACGGTGAAGCGGGACGTGCTGCACGAGCCCGTCAACTTCGCCGACCGGGCGGAGCTGCCGGAAGTCGTGCGGCATCCGCAGCTTTATCTCCCATTTGCCGGCACCGGGCTGGTGCTGGCCGGCGCGGGCGTCATTGCGGCGCTCGCAGGCGCCCTGGCCTGGGCCGAGCCGCCAATGTGGCACCGCTCCTGGCCCGAAGCCATCGCCGCGCTGCTGCTGGCCCTGGCCGCCGCCCGGCTAGGCTTTGTGCTGCCGGCGCTGCGGCCGGCATTGCGCTTTCTCGCGCCGCTATACGCCCGCCTGCAGCCCAGCCGTGACCCGGCGCAGGACATGTTGCGGCTGGGACCGCTTGCCACGCTGGTCATTCACGCCACCCTTGCCGCGGCGGAACGGCCGGACCGCGTTGCCACCGTGCGCGCCCGGCCCGCGCCGGCTTTGCCCGCAGACGGGCCGGTGATCGTGGTGCAGGCCGAGTCGTTCATGGACCCGGCCCGGCTGCATCCCGCCCTGGCCGGCGCGCTGCCCCACTGGTCCGCTTTGCGTGCCGGGGCCGTGCGCCGCGGTGCGCTGGAAGTCCCATGCTGGGGCGCCAACACCGTCCGGTCCGAGTTCGCGGTGCTGACCGGCGTGGGGGAGACGGCGTTGGGACTGGATCGCTTCAACCCGTATGAGGCGTTTGCCCGCGGCGGCTTGCCCAGCATCGCCGGCGCGGCGCGCGCGGCGGGCTATCGCACGGTGGTCGTCCATCCCTTCGACCCCGGCTTCTATGGCCGCAAGCATGTCATGCCGCGGCTCGGCTTCGACCGGTTCGTCGGACCGGAGGCATTCCGCCATGCGCCGGCCGGGCACTATCCGGGAGACTCCGAATTGGCGGCGGTCGTGGCTGGGCTGGTACGGGAGATGGGGCCGCGGGTGTTCGTGTTCGTGATCAACATGGCCTCGCATGGCCCCTGGACCGGCAACCCCGCCGCCCTGCCGCCGGAGCTGGCCGGCATCGCGGAGGCCGGGCCGCTGGCTGGCTGGCTGGAAGCGATGCGCGGCACGGACGCGATGCTGCCGGCACTGGCGGACGCGCTGCGGGAGGCCGGCACCGGGTGGCTTGCAGTGTATGGCGATCACCAGCCTAGCTTGCCCGGCGCCTTCGCCGCGCTGGGGGTTGCGGACCGGCGCACCGATTACCTGGTCTGGGGCGTCGGCCAACCGCCCGGCGTCGCCCAGGACTGCAGCGCTGACGCGCTTGGGAGAATCCTGGCGGAGGCCATGTCCAAGGCCTGAGCAAACCCCTGGAGTTTTGCGCACAGATGAAAGCCAAGCAGGCTTGTGCGGCCTGGCACGGCTGCAGGCCCTCTGTGTGACACGCCGCGCAAGCCTGCTTAGAAGTCCTCCGTGTGACCCATCGCCTTATCCTGGACGTGTCCCGCCTGCTGTCCCGGGCCTCCCATGCCGTCCCCACGGGGATTGACCGGGTGGAGCTGGCCTACGCCGAGGGACTGCTGGAACGCTGCCCGGAGCGCCTGGTGTTCGCGGCGCTGCATCCCTTGGGACGGTTCGGCCGGCTGCCGACGCCGGAGGTCCGGCACTTCCTGGACGTGGCGGCCCGGCGCTGGCGCGGCGGCGACGTAGGGGCGGATGTGGTCAACCGCGCCGCCCGATCCTTGCAGGGCGCGGCGTTCCTGCGCGGGCAGTTGCCGACGACGGCGCGCCGGGCTGGGCGCAGCACCTACCTGCTGATATCGCACCACCACCTGGACCGCCCGGCGGTGATCGCCGACGTGGTCCGGCGCTTCGGGGCACGGTTCGTGTGCATGGTGCACGACCTGATCCCCATCGAGTTCCCGGAATACGCCCGCCCCGCCGAGCCAGCCCGGCATGAGCGGCGCATCCGGGCCGTCGCGGACCTGTCCGACGGCATCCTGGTCAACAGCGCCGCGACCGCGGCCTCCCTGCAGCCCTGGCTGGACCGTGCCGGGCGGCGGACCCCGGTGCTGGTGGCCCCTCTGGGGATCGAGCCGCCATTGCCGGCGCCCGACCCGGCGCCGGGCCACCCCTACTTCGTGTTCCTGGGCACCATCGAGCCGCGCAAGAACCATCTGCTGCCGCTGCATATCTGGCGCCGCCTGGTTGAGCGTCTCGGCGCCGCCGCTCCCCGGCTGGTGCTGGTGGGACGCCGCGGCTGGGAGAACGAGCAGGTCGTGGACATGATCGAACGCTGCACCGCCCTGCACGGCGTGGTGGAGGAGCGTGCGGACCTGTCCGACGTCCAGACCGGCACCCTGCTGCGCGGCGCGCGGGCGCTGCTGCTGCCATCCTTCGCGGAGGGCTATGGCCTGCCGCTGGCGGAGGCGTTGGCGGTCGGCACCCCTGCCCTGTGCAGCGACCTGCCGGCGTTGCGGGAGGTCGGCGGGGACGTGGCGGAATACCTGGACCCGCTGGACGGCCCGGCATGGATGCAGGCGGTGGAGGACTACGCCGCGCCGGACAGCCCGCGGCGGGCGGCGCAGGTGGCGGGGATTGCGGGGTGGCGGGCGCCGGGGTGGGGAGAGCATCTGGAGCGGGCGCTGGCGTTTGTGGACGGATTGGAACGGGCTTAGGGGGACGCCGCTGCAGAGCGCAGCCGGATATGGTCCCGATCGCCAAGGGGCGAAGCGCCGGCTGCACGCCCGGAATGGGGCACATCAATCCGAAGCCTTTGTCGGGATAGGGTGCCGGGTCCGCAATGACCCGCCTCCAAGCGTGTGCAGCCCGCACCCTTCTGCGGCACAATTTAGAGGAGAGGGAAGGCACGAGAACCGCGCCTTTCCTATCCCCGGCCCGCAACCGCCACCCCGGCCGCTGCCAGCGCCATCCCTGCCACCTGCACCGCCGTCAGCGCCTCTCCGAACAGCAGGAAGGCCAGCACCGCCACCACCGGCGGCACCAGGTAGAACAGCGAGGCCACCCCCGCAACCGCCCCGCGCCTGATGAGCGCCAGCAGCAGCGAGGTCGCGCCGAGCGACAGCCCGCACACCGCCCAGGCCAGGCCGGCCCAAGCCTGCCAGGCGCCGTCGAACCGCCCGGCCTCGGTCAGCCATGCCAACGGCGCCGTCACGACCGCGGCGCCGACGAACTGCACGGCGGCATTGGTCCGCAAGTCCGCCGCGCCGCCGGTCCGCTTCTGCCAGATCGTGCCCAGGGTCATCGCCGCCATCCCCGCTCCGGACGCCAGCAGCGGCAAGGCGCCTGCACTCCCCGCCCCCGCTGCCAGTTGCGGCGACAGCACCAGCAACGCGCCGCCGAAGCCCAGCACGATTCCCGCCCAGCGCCGCGTGCCTACGCGCTCGCCCAGCAGGGGGAACGCCAGCACCGCCGTCAGCAGCGGCTGCAACCCCGTCACCAGCGCCGATAGCCCGGCCGGCAGGCCGTGCCGAACCGACCAGAACACGCCGCCAAGATAGATGCCCTGCATCAGCACCCCGGCCACCAGCGCGTCCCGCCACGCCCGCACGCCCCGCGGCCACCGCGCGCCGGCCGCCGCCGCGATCCCTGCAAACGCCGCGGCGCTGAGCACGAAACGCAGGGACAGGAACGTCAGCGGGTCCACGTGCGGCGCGACCAGCCGGGCCACCAGGAACCCGGTCGCCCAGATGCCGACGAACAGCGCCGGCATCAGGGCTGCGGGCCTCATTCCTCTTGGACGATGGCGGAGGGATGCTGCGCCAGCGGCATCACCTCGATATGCATGAACGGAAACAACGGCAGGGCGGACAGGATGGCGTGCAGCTCGTCGTGGCTGGCCACGTCGAAGATGCTGACGTTGGCGTAGCGCCCGGCGATGCGCCACAGGTGCCGCCACTTGCCCTGGCGCTGCAAGTCCTGGGACATGGCCTTCTCATTGGCCTTGAGCCGGTCGAAGTGCGCGGGGTCGGTGCCGGGCGGGACCTGGACGTCCATTTCCACGTGGTAGAGCATGGAGCTTCCTTTGTTCTCGCTGCTCCCCCTCCCTCCGGGAGAGGGCCGGGGTGAGGGAGCCTTGGTTGGGGAGCGGAGATTGTATGCCGCACTCGGCCTCAACCCTCGGCGGATAGGGACGGCTAGATCGGTGTGCATCCAGACTGGACGTAAACCGATCCAGTTTTTTTGCGCGCGAGCAGAAACCTGCGGGTTCGGATCCGGTCGTCGTGCATCCGGACCGGACCGCAATCTACTCTAGCCAGCGCCGGCAACTGGCGGGGCCAGGCGGAACAGCCGGGTCGGACGCAGGATGCGGTCCTCCAGCTCCAGCAGGGTCGGGACGGCATACTCGGCCAGCGGGTCCAACCCGTCCGCCGGCAGGTAGGCGCGGCCGGGATCGGCGACCCAGACCTCGCACTCGCCGGCCATCTGGCGCAGCCAGGGAAGGATGTGCCGGGTCATCGGCCCCTCGTAGCAGACGTCGCCGCACAGGATCAGGTCCCAGCGGGCGGGCTGGCCGACCACGTCCTCCGCCAGGACCTGCACGTCGGCACCGTTCGCCGCCGCGTTCAGGGCGATGGCGGCGGCGGCCAGCGGGTCTATCTCGGCGGCCTGCACGACGGCGGCGCCGGACAGGGCGCAGGCGATGGCGGCGATGCCGCAGCCGGCGGCGAAGTCCAGCACCCGGCGGCCGCGGACCAGCCCGGGGGCGTCCAGGATATGCCGGGCCAGGGCCTGGCCGCCGGGCCAGGCGAAGGCCCAGAACGGCGGCTCGATCCCTGTCTGCTGCAGCCAGGCTTCGCTGGCCTGCCAGATCGGGGTAATCTCGGTGGCGAGATGCAGGGTGATCTCGGGGACCAGGGGCGTGCGGGCCGGGGCGGTGTGGGCGCGGATAAAGCTGCCGCTCAAAGCTGGCCCAGCAGGATCGCGGCGGCGACGGCCAAGCCGGCCTCGCGGTTCAGGTGGAACAGGCGCAGGCAGCGGGCGGGGTCGTCCACGTCCAGGGTGCGGACCTGGTGGGCCAGCAGCGCCGCCGGCAGCAGCAGGGCGGGGTAGAACACGCGGGACAGCCCGGCGAGCCAGCCGGACAGCGCCAGCAGCACCAACGCCGCTCCATAGCATGCCACGAGGAACGGCCGGGTCTTATCCGCGAACAGCCGGGCAGTGCTGCGGACGCCCACCAGAGCATCGTCCTCTCGGTCCTGATGGGCGTAGATGGTGTCATAGCCAAGTATCCAGGCGAACGCCGCAGCTTGCAGCGCCAGCGCCGCCGCGTCCAAGTGGCCGGACGCGGCGGCATAGCCCATCGGCGCACCCCAGCCGAAGGTCACGCCCAGCGCCGCCTGCGGCCACCACGTCACCCGCTTGGCCAAGGGATACAGCGCCACCAGCACGAGCGACAGCACGCCCAGCGTCTGCGCCAGCCGGTTCAGTTGCAGCAGCACCAATAGACCGGTCAGCAACAGCGCCAGCAGGAACGCCGACGCCTGCCGCATCCGCAAGGCGCCGCTGGCCAGCGGCCGGCCGGCGGTGCGGGTCACGAGGCGGTCCATGTCGCGGTCCCACATGTCGTTGACGACGCAGCCGGCGCCGCGCATCACGACGGCGCCCAGGCCGAACAGCAGGATCAGCCGCACGGCCTCTGCCGGGGCGGGACGGGCGAGCAGGATGCTCCACAGGCCCGGGAGGAACAGCAGCCACGACCCGATGGGCCGGTCCAGCCGGGCCAGCACGGCATAGGCGCGCCAGGACGCCGGCAGGCGCGACACCCAGCCGTCTGCCGCAATGTCCGTCCACCCCGTGCTTGCGTCCCGGCTCATGCTGGCCTCCATAGGGGCAGCGGCGGACCGGCGCCAGGGCCGCCGCTTCTTCCTCCCTCTCCGGGAGAGGCTGGGGTGAGGGGGCGGGCGAGCACCATCCTTGCCCGCAGCAGGCCTCCATCAGCGGCGTCAACGTGCCCCGCTCCGCAGCCAAGCCCCCCTCACCCCGACCCTCTCCCGGAGGGCGAGGGAGAAGGCAGCTGCTCTACGGACATTGGCAGGCTGGCTGGGATGGGGTGGTTTGGCGTTTTGGGATAGCTCGGTTTCCGCTCCGGGGATGGCCATCCCGGCCTGCGCGGCCCCAAGCGTCGAATTAGCGGTAGTCGAATGAAATCCTTCTCGCCGCCGGGTAGGCGGCGAAGCGCCCGGCGCGCCAGTCGGCCTTCGCCTGCGCGATCCGTAGGCGCCGCAAACTGACGAAGGTCCAGAACCGGTGCCGCGGCCCATCCATCGCGGCGCCGCCCGAGTCCTCGGGAGGTACTGGAGTCCGTCGTTGGCATGTCCTGCGTTTGCGTGGCAGATGGGGCGGCGCACGCCGGGTGCGAAGAGGATGCTTGATGACCGCGCAGGAACCTCCGACTTCATGGGACCGCGCATGGCAAGCAGCGTATCGCCTGGCCTATCCCGTGGCGCTCGCCTGGTGGGCGCTGCGCCGTCCGCGGCACCAGGGCGCGCTGGCGTGCATCCGCGTCGGCAGTGCCGTGCTGCTGATCCGACAGTCCTACCGCCGCGCCTGGACCCTGCCCGGCGGCGGCGTCCAGCCTGGCGAAACGCCGGAGGCCGCCGTCCGGCGCGAACTGTTGGAGGAGTTGCGCCTTCCGACCTCCGTCCTGCATCCCGGCGCCGTCGTATGCGGCATCTGGAACAACCGGCAGGAGGAGGTCCACGTCTTCGAGTTGCCGCTGGACCGCCTGCCATCCCTGCGCCTGGACAACCGGGAGGTTGTGGAGGCCAGGCTGTTCGCCGTGGACGAGTTGCCGGGCCTGGCGCTGTCCGGCGCCGCGGCAGCCTACCTGGTGGAGCGCGGCTTGCGTTCCGGGGTCTCCGGCTCCGGAGACATGCGCAGCACGACCTGAAGCAGCGCAGCCTTCAGGGAGAACTCCAGCCGGCGGTAGGCGCGCAGCAGCGCCTCCTCGTCCCCGGCGAGCAGGCCGAGGCTGCCCTGCTCCTCCTGCAAATACTCCTCCGGCACCGGCGTGTCCGGGTCCAGGCCGACCAGGTAGGATACGGAGGTCGCGAGCGCATCGGCCAGCTTGACCAGCCGCTGCCCGCGCGGCGGCGGGGCGGCGCCGGACAGCAGCCTGCCGAGCAGGTCCGCAGGCAGGCCTGCCGCCCGCCCGGCCTGCTCGGGCGTCAGGCCCAGGCGTTCCAGCCGGCCCTGCACCCGTTCGGAGAAGCCGCCATCGTCGCGCGCCGCGTCGGTCATGATCCCGTCCCAAATAGTTTAAAGCAACCTGCCGCGCCGGACCGGGTTGGTGTAGCCTGCCGCGCATGATCGCATCGTTCCGGTTCTGGCGCCCTTGGGTTGCCCTATCTGTTCTGCTGGTTGCTGGCTCAGGCGCCGCGACGGTTTACGCCCAGGCCGGGCTGCATGGCTTCGACGTAGTGCGGCCGTGACGGCGCAAGGAGGCGACCGCCGGCCCATCGCCGCCCGCGAGCTTGGCGTCATGCAGCGCGCCGCCGGGTGGCTAGTGCGGCGCCGGGCGTCGGCCAACGGCATCTCGCTCGCCGGGATGGGCGCGGCGCTGCTGGCTGGCGGGTGCTTCGCCGCCGTGCCGCATATGCCCGGCGCGGTGCGGGCCTTGTGGCTGCTGGCGGCGGCGCTGGTGCAGGTGCGGCTGCTGGCGAACCTGCTGGACGGCATGGTCGCGATCGGGCGCGGCATCGCGTCGCCGGTGGGCGAACTGTTCAACGAGGTGCCGGACCGGGTGTCCGACACCGCCGTGCTGGCCGGGCTAGGCTGGGCGGGAGGGCAGCCGGCGCTGGGGCTGGGCGCAGCTTTGGCCGCGATGGCGACGGCCTACGTGCGCGCGATCGGACGCGCCGCCGGTGCGCCCAGCGACTTCCGCGGGCCGATGGCGAAGCAGCACCGCATGGCCGTGGTGACGGCGGTTGCCGCCTGGTGCGCCCTGGCTCCGGCGGCCTGGTCCGCGCCGGTGCCCGCTGCGGCGCTATGGCTGATCCTGGCCGGCGCGCTACTGACGACGATGCGGCGCCTGCTGGGCGCGGCCCGGGCGCTGCGGCCATGATGGGGCAGGCCTACGGCAACGCCGTCACCCTCGGCATCGTCATCGCCGCCGGGGCTGTGCTGCTGCTGGCTGCCGGGGTGATCGGCCTGCTGTCCGCCACCGGGCGCGGCAGCCCGGCGCTGCGGCGGGAGCTTTGGCTGCGGCTGGGGTCCTGGGCGGTGCTGCTGCCGCTGATGCTCGGCCCGGTGCTGCTGGGCCGGCCTTGGGTGATCGGCGCCGTGACGCTCCTGGGGCTGCTGTGCCTGCGCGAGTATGACCGTGCCACCGGGCTGTTCCGGGAGCCGGTGATGGCCGGGGCGGTGGCGCTCGGCATCCTGTTCGTGAACTTCGCCGCGCTCGACCATTGGTATAACTTCTTCATGGCGCTGTTCCCGCTGACGGTGGCGATGCTGGCGGTCGTGTCGCTGCCGCTGGACCGGCCTTCAGGCTATATCCAGCGCACGGGGCTGGCGGTGTTCGCCTTCATCCTGTTCGGCGCGGGGTTGGCACATCTCGGCTACATGGCGAACGACCGCTATTACCGGCCGCTGGTGCTGCTGCTGCTGACGGCGGTGGCGATCAACGACGTGTTCGCCTTCACGGCCGGCAAGCTGATGGGCGGGCCGAAGCTGCTGCCGGCCACCAGCCCGAACAAGACCATCTCGGGTGCGCTCGGCGCCCTGTGCGGCACGACGCTGCTGGTGGCGGGGGTGGGCTGGTTCATCTTCCGCGGCACGGCCTTGGACAGCCCGCTGCTGCTGGCGGGGCTGGGCGTGATCGTCAGCGTCGCCGGGCAGGCGGGGGACCTGATGCTGTCCTCCATCAAGCGGGACCTGGGGATCAAGGACATGGGAACCGTGATCCCCGGGCATGGCGGGCTGCTGGACCGGTTCAACTCGCTGCTGCTGGTGGCGCCGGCGGTGTTCCACTACGTCGGCTACTACGTCGGCTTCGGGCTGGACCAGCCGACGCGGCTGATCACCGGATGACCAGCGCATGAGCGGCTGGAACCTGCGTCCGGCGCGCGACCACGGCCTGACGCACGGGGAGCGCCTGCGCAGCCACGGGCGGGAGCGCGGGCTGGGGAGCTTGCTCGTCGCGGCGGCATGGCGGGCCGTGGTGCGGGCCTACCTGCACGCTGCTCATGGCTTGCAGGTGGAGGGGCTGGAGCACCTGCCGCCCGCGCCCTTCGTCATGGTGGCGAACCACGGCAGCCACCTGGATGCGCTGACCCTGGCGGCCGCCCTGCCCCGGCGGCTGGCGGCCAACGCCTTCGCGCTCGCGGCCGGGGACACGTTCTTCGCCAACCGGCCAGTGGCGGCCTTTGCGGCTTATGCGGTGAATGCCCTGCCGGTCTGGCGGCGGCGGACCACGGCGCGCGACCTGGATGCGCTGCGGGAGCGGCTGCATGAGGACCGGGCGGTGCTGATCCTGTTTCCTGAGGGCACGCGGACGCGGGACGGGGCGATGGGCGCGTTCCGCTCCGGCGTCGGCGCGCTGGTGGCGGGGAGCGAGGTTCCGGTGGTGCCGTGCTTCCTGGCCGGCGCGCACGCGGCTTGGCCGCCGGGCCGGCGCCTGCCGCGTCCGGGGCCCCTGCGCCTGGTGATCGGGGCGCCGCTGGGCTTTGCCGAGGCAGGGCGGGACCGGGACAGGACGGCGGCGGTGGCCGCGGCGTGCGAAGCGGCGGTGCGGGCGCTTGATCCGTCAGGGCGAGGCGGAAAACTCCCGGGCTGACGTGCAGCCGCCAAAGCTGCCGCAAGATTTGCCTTGCCTTAATCGTTGCGTTTATGTTTCGAAAAGAGCGATCATGCCAGGTGAACAGGAGGCTGAGAACAACCCTCTGTGGATACTGCTTCAAAACGGGAGATACCTATGGTTGCCGCCAGCACTGTCCGCCTTGCGCTTGCCGCTGCCGCGTTCCTGGGCGTCGCCAGCGCCCATGCTGCCGTCGTCGAGTACGACTTCACCGGCCAGATCACCGCACAAGATACGTCGGGGCCGCTCGCGCCCCTTCTCAATCCGGTGCCGCTTGGCGCCAACCCGCTCAGCGGCTTCGTCCGGTTCGACGCAAGCACGGCGGACACGACGCCCGGCAACTGGTCGCTTCCAGGCGCGGTGCTGCACATCGCGTATGCCGGAGGGAACGTGGACGCGGTTGGGGCCGTGGCGAGCGTCTCGGTCAACCAGGACGCCTTTGTCTTCACGTTCCAGATTCCGGCCGCGCAGTTCCTGCCCTTGAGCATCACCTCGGCCACGGTCGGCATCGGCTTCCAAACGTTCACGAACGGCTACTTCAGCCTTACGTCGCTGCCAACGACCGTGCCGCCGGACGATCACACCGTCGGCTTCTCCTATGCTGCCAACGGCCAGGGCTATGGCGCGAGCACGGACACCGCGACCACGTTCACCGCCAGCGTCATCAACCCGGTACCAGAGCCGGCGTCGGTGACGGTCCTCCTGCTCGGCGCCGTGTGGGCCGGCGCCGCAGCCCGGCGCCGCCAGGCTGGGTAGGACCCGGCGCCCGGCTCCAGCGTTGGACCAGGTGCAATCCCCTTCCGGCCTTGGCAGGGACGGGTTGCTGACGGGCCGATCCACGGCGGCGCTTGCGAAGGCATGGGCGGGGCACCAGCCGCCCAGAGCATAACCGCGTCGGATTGTTCCACCTGGCCGATGCCATGTCGGCAAAGACTATGGTCTGGGGCATGGCAGGTCTGCCTGCGCCAACCTTGCTCGAGGCTTGGCGGTCCTGGCAGGGGGAGATGCAGGGTCGCCAACCCTGCTGCGTTCATAAGGATGACCAGTCACAGCGCCTTGCCAGGGCGTTACCCGCCCATCGCCGCCCGCATGAACGCCCGCTTCAGCCCCGGCATCCGGTGCACGCCCGCAATGCCCAGGTCCCGCACCGCCCGCACCACCCGGTTGTCGGTGCTGAACAGCCGGTCCAGCACGTCCGTCGCCCCGAGCATCAGCAGGTTGTCCGGACGCCGCGCCCGCTGGTAGCGCGCCAGCAGCCCCGGCGCCCCCGGGTCCTCCCCGGCCGCAACAGCCGCGATCACCAACTCCGACAACGCCATCACGTCCCGGAACCCCAGATTCAGCCCCTGCCCGGCGATGGGGTGGATGCCGTGCGCCGCGTCCCCCACCAGCACCAGCCGCGTCTCGGCGTAGCGCTGGGCGTGCATGGCCGACAGCGGATACATCCACCGCCGCCCAATCGGCCGCACCCAGCCCAGATGGTCGCCAAGCCGCCGCCCGATCTCCCGTCCGAACGCCGCGTCGTCCAGGGCGATCATCCGTTCCGCGACGGCCGTACGCTCGGTCCAGACGATCGCGGACACGTTCGGCGCGCCCTCGGTCGGCCCCATCGGCAACTGGGCGAAGGGACCGGCGGGCAGGAAGTGCTCCAGCGCGACGCCGCGGTGCGGATGCTCGTGCGCGACGGCGGCAACGATGCCGCGCTGGGTGTAGGGTACCCTGGTCACCGGGATGCCGGCCTGTTCGCGCAACGGCGACAGGCGGCCCTCCGCTGCCACCACCAGGCGACAGCGCAGGGTGGCGCCGTTGCTGACACGGACTTCGGCGCCGTCGCTGCGCCGGGTCACGGCAGCCTCTGCTGGGGCATGGACCAACAGGCCGGCACGGTGCATGTGCGCGTTCAGGGCCACGCGCAGCGCACGTGCCTCCACCATCCAGCCAAATGGCTGGTTTCCGGCCTCCCGATGGTCGAAGTGCAGGAACAGCCCCGAAGCCCGCCGGCCGACCCGCCCGTCCGACACGCGGATGTCGAGGATCGGCGATGGCGCCTGCGGCAGGCCGTCCCATACCCCGGCGTCTTGCAGCAGCCGCCGCGATCCGGCGGCGATGGCATAGGCGCGGCCGTCGAAGTCCGGATGCTCCATCGGCGGCAGGGCCGCGCGGTCCACCACCGCGACCCGGACCCCGCCCGCCGCCAGCCGGCACGCCAGCGTCGCCCCGACCGGCCCGGCGCCGACGACGCAGACATCCACCTCGGACACGTTCGCGGCATCGGGCATGGAGGCATCGGGCACGGGCGTGCTGGCAAGGCTTCCCAGGACATCGGGCATCGGTCGTCTCTCCTGTGCGTACAAACTAGGCAGCACCCCGTGGCGCGGAAGTTACAACCAGGGGCAATCCTTGCCCATCCCGCAAGCAACCTTGTTGCTACCCATCCAGAATACCCCGCCCATCCGGCGCGGCACGGTTCTTGAGTGGCAACGGTTGAACGCTGCCTGCCGAATGTGGCGCGAGGCGCGGGAAGGGGAAGAGGAAGGTGCGATGAAGCTGATCGTGGCGGTCATCAAGCCGTTCAAGCTCGATGATGTCCGGGAGGCGCTGACGCCCTTGGGCGTCCAGGGCCTGACGGTGTCCGAGGTCAAGGGGTTCGGGCGGCAGAAGGGCCAGACTGAGATCTACCGGGGCGCGGAGTATCACGTGAACTTCCTTCCCAAGGTAAAGGTGGAGGTCGCCGTCCCCGCCGACCTGGCGGAACAGGTGGTCGAGGCGATCATGAAGTCCGCCCACACCGGCAAGATTGGCGACGGCAAGATTTTCGTCATGGACCTGGAACGCGCCGTGCGCATCCGCACCGGCGAAACCGACAACGAAGCGCTATGAGGGGAATGACGATGAAGCGTCCATCCGCGCTGCTGCCGTTGCTGGCAGCCGTGTTCATGCTGGCCGGGCCGATGCTGGCGGCGCCCGTGCTGTCCACCCCGGCGATGGCCCAGGCCACCACGCCATCCACCACGCCGCCGTCCACCACGCCGAGCACCAGTTCGTCCACCGCAGCGCCCGACGCCGCCGCCCCGGCCACGCCCGCCGCTGCGGCCGAGGCCAAGATTGACACCGGCGACACCGCCTGGATGCTCACCAGCACTGCGCTGGTGCTGATGATGACCATTCCCGGCCTGGCGCTGTTCTACGGCGGCATGGTGCGCAAGAAGAACATCCTGGCGACGATCATGCAGTCCTTCGCCATCTGCGCGCTGGTGACGGTGCTGTGGATGGTGGCGGGCTACTCGCTCGCCTTCTCCAACGGCACGCCTTATTACGGCGACCTGTCGAAGCTGATGCTGCGGGGGATCGAGAACGGGTGGGACAAGCCGTTCACCCTGGGTCTCGGCACCGACAACAGCACCGCGAACACCATACCGGAAACGGTCTATCTGATGTTCCAGATGACCTTCGCGATCATCACCCCGGCATTGATCGCCGGCGCCTTCGCGGACCGGATGAAGTTCAGCGCCATGATCTGGTTCATGGGGCTGTGGTCCCTCATCGTTTACTCGACGGTCGCGCATTGGGTCTGGTCGCCGCTCGGCTGGATCAACGCCTACGGCGCCGCGGACTTCGCGGGCGGCACCGTCGTGCATATCAATGCCGGGGTGGCCGGGCTGGTGTGCGCGCTCGTGCTCGGCAAGCGGGTGGGCTACGGGCAGGACAACATGAGCCCCTACAACCTGACCTATGCCGTGATCGGCGCGTCCCTGCTGTGGGTCGGCTGGTTCGGCTTCAACGCGGGGTCCGCGGTGGGCGCCAACGGACGCGCGGGCATGGCGATGCTGGCGACGCAAATTGCGACCGGCGCCGCGGCGCTGGCCTGGGTGGCGGCGGAATGGGTCGGCAAGGGCAAGCCGAGCGTGCTGGGCATCATCTCCGGTGCGGTCGCCGGGCTGGTGGCAATCACGCCGGCGTCGGGTTTCGTGCTGCCGGGGCCGGCGCTGATCATCGGCATCGCTGCGGGCGTCATCTGCTTCTATGCGTCCACGGGCCTCAAGCACCTGCTGGGCTATGACGACAGCCTGGACGCCTTCGGCGTGCACGGCATCGGCGGCATCGTCGGCGCGCTGCTGACGGGCGTGTTCGCCTATGGCCCGCTGTCTGCCACGACGGACAAGCCTGGCGGCGTTTACATCGGCGGCACCGAGCTGTTCACCGCGCAGTGCGTCGCGGTCGGCGCGACCATCGTGTTCAGCGCCGTCGCGTCGCTGGTGCTGCTCAAGATCATCGACGTGGTGATCGGCCTGCGCGTCACCGAGGACGAGGAGCGCGAGGGCCTGGACGTGGTCCTGCACGGCGAACGCCTGGGCTAAGCTTGCTGCCTGCTACCTCCGGGAGAGGGGCGGGGTGAGGGAAAGGGCAAGCACTGCTTTCTCCAAAGCCAAGGCCTCCTTGCCAAGCAGGCAAGCGTGGCGCTGGCGGTTTCCCTCACCCCAACCCTTTCCCGGAGGAAGAGGGAGCCTACTGCTCCTTTCTAACTCCATGCCGAACCGCCACACCCGGGGCTGCATTTCGGTGCAGCCCCGTTTGCTTGTTCCCCCTGCTGCTGCCCCAGCCTAGACTCCGGCCATCCCCAAAAGCTGACCGGACGCATCCATGGCCACAGCCCTGCAGGCACGACGCTTCGCTTCTCCCGAGATCAACGCCCTTATCCGCACCCGCTTGGCGCAGTTGGGCGGCCTGGCATTGGCGTTGTGTGCGCTTCTGCTGCTGGCGGCGCTGGCCAGCTATAACCCGCATGATCCGTCGCTGAACACCGCCACGTCCCAGCGCGCGCGCAACCTGGCTGGCCCGGCGGGCGCCCTGGTCGCGGATCTGCTGCTGCAGGGGATCGGCGCCGCGTCGGCGCTGCCGGGACTGGCGATGCTGGCCTGGGCCTTCCGCACCGTGACCGGCATGCCGCTGCGGTTTGGCCTGCGGCTGACGTGCACGTTGCTGGCGCTGCCAGTGGTTGCGGCTGTGCTGGCCGCTGCCGCCGAGACGCCTGGGCTGCAGATCGCGGCGGCGTGGCCGACCACGGCCGGGCTGGGCGGCGCTGTCGGCAGCGCGGTCGCCAGTTACGCCGCCAACACCGGATACGGCCTGCTGGGTCAAGCTGGTGCGATGGTCATGCTGGGTCTGGGCGGGCTGCTGGCGCTGGTGCTGGTGGTGCTGGGCCTTGGACTGACTGCCGGAGAGTGGCGGGCGGCCAGCCAGGGCGCCGTTGGCGGCGCGGTCGGCATGGCGCGCGGGTCCATGCGTGGCGGGCGGGGCGTCGCCGGGCTGCTGGGAGGCGCCGCCCGCGGGCTGGCCATGGCGGGACGTGGCGCATCCGGCGCCTTCGCAGGCCTTGTCGCGGCCCTGGCCCGGCGCCAGGCCGACCCGGAGCCGCTGCCCGCGCCAGCCGGCCCGCCGCCTGCGGCGCTTCCCCTTGCAGCCATTCCCGCGCCGCCGGCGCCGGCGGAGCCGCCAATACGCCCGGCGGCGGCCTCCATCGCTGTCCCGCTGCCACTGCCGCCGGCTGTGACGCCGCCGTCCGCCGCACCGGCTGCGGCGCCGGCCGTGTCGCCGATCGCCATCCCGGTGGCGATGCCGCACGCCACCCCCTCCGTAGCCCGCAAAGCCGGATATCAGGACCCGGCGCCCCCGGCCGAGAGCGGCTGGCAATTCCCGCCCTTGTCCCTGCTCAGCCGGGCGCCGGCCCGCGCCGGGTCCGGCCCCAGCGCCGATGCGCTGCAGGAGAACGCGCGCCTGCTGGAAACCGTGCTGAACGACTACGGCGTGCAGGGCGCAATCCGCGAGATACGGCCAGGCCCCGTGGTGACGCTGTATGAGCTGGAGCCTGCGCCGGGCATACGCAGCGCCCGGGTGATCGGCCTGGCGGACGACGTGGCGCGCAGCCTGTGCGTCACTGCCGTCCGGATCGCCACCGTTCCCGGCCGCAACGTCATCGGCATCGAGGTGCCGAACGCCCGGCGCGAAACCGTGTTCCTGTCGGAGCTGCTGGACTGCGAGGACTGGCGCACCAACCCGGGCCGCCTGGCGCTCGCGTTGGGCAAGGACATCGGCGGCACGCCGGTGATCGCCGACCTGGCGCGGATGCCGCATCTGCTGATCGCCGGCACCACCGGCTCCGGCAAGTCGGTCGGGATTAACGCCATGATCCTGTCCATCCTGTTCCGCCTGTCGCCGGACCAGTGCCGCCTCATCATGATTGATCCGAAGATGCTGGAGCTCTCGGTCTATGAGGGCATCCCTCACCTGCTGGCCCCGGTGGTGACGGAGCCGGCGAAGGCGGTCACGGCGCTGAAGTGGACGACGCGGGAGATGGAGCGCCGCTACCGGGCGATGAGCCAGCTCGGCGTCCGCAACGTCGGCGGCTACAACGAGAAGGTGGAGGAGTATCGCCGCAAGGGCGAGGTGCCGACCAGGCGGGTGCAAACCGGCTTTGACAGCGAAACCGGCAAGCCGACCTTCGAGGAGCAGCCGCTGACGCTGAAGACGCTGCCCTACATCGTCGTCGTCATTGACGAGATGGCCGACCTGATGATGGTCGCCGGCAAGGAGGTGGAGGCCGCGGTGCAGCGCCTGGCGCAGATGGCCCGCGCCGCCGGCATACACGTCATCATGGCGACGCAGCGCCCGTCGGTGGACGTCATCACCGGCACGATCAAGGCCAACTTCCCGACCCGCATCAGCTTCCAGGTCATCAGCAAGTTCGACAGCCGCACCATCCTCGGCGAGCAGGGGGCTGAACAACTGCTCGGCCAGGGCGACCTGCTGCATATGCAGGGCGGCGGGCGGATCGCCCGCGTGCACGGGCCGTTCGTCAGGGACCAGGAGGTGGAAGACATCGTCGCCTTCCTGCGCTCCCAGGCCGAGCCGACCTATGACGACGAGGTGACCGAGGGCGAGGACGATGAGGATGGCGGCGGGGTCGGCGGCGGTGGCGGTGGCGGCGGCGGGGGCAGCGGCGGCGATGGGGAGAAGAACCTGTTCGACCAGGCCGTCGCCGTGGTGACGCGGGAGGGCAAGGCGAGCACCAGCTTCATCCAGCGGCACCTGTCCATCGGCTACAACCGCGCGGCCAAGCTGATCGAGCAGATGGAGAAGGAAGGCGTCATCACCGCGGCGAACCACGTCGGCAAGCGCGAGGTGCTGGCCCGGGTGACGCGGGATGACGAGTAGCCCGCTGCTCCCTCTCCCCCCGGGAGAGGGTGGGGGTGAGGAAAGCCGCGCACCACTGCGCCCCGCCATTTGGGAGCCTGATTCCTTCCAGGCCGGTCACCGCGCTTCCGCGTTCCCTTACCCCGGCCCTCTCCCGGAGGGAGAGGGAGCAGCAGGCATCAGCCGCTGATACCTACCCGCTACGGCCCGCTATGCATGCCGGGACGCGATCCCGACCTGATCGAGGGCTTCCTGCGCCGCTACGGCGAGTGGGGATGGGACGAGGCGTGCTTCATCGCCTCCATTCTGCCGGAGGGCGCCCGGGTGCTGGACGTCGGCGCATACCTCGGCACCTTCGGCCTGGGAGTGGCCCTGCTCCGCCCGCTCGGCGCCCTGTGCGCGGTGGAGGCCAACCCGGCGATGCTGCCATGCCTGGCCGCCAACCTTCGCCTGGCTCCCTGCCCCGCCACCGCCATCGAGGCCATGGCCGCCGCCCCAGGCGCCCCGCCCCGCCCCGGCGCCGCGCCTGCCGATAACGCCAGCGCCGCATCCTTCGTCCCGGGCGCCCCCGGCAATCCCGTCGCTGCCTCGGCCCGCACCGTCACGTTGGAGCAGTTGCGCGCGGATCATGGCCCCTTCGACCTCATCAAACTGGATGTTGAGGGCATGGAGGCCGAACTCCTCCAATCCGATGCCGCGTTCCTGGCCGGCGGCACTACGGGGCTGTGGGTGGAGTGCAACGAGGACCCGCGGGCGCTTGAGCTATGCGCCCTGCTGCTGGGCTGGGGATTGCAGGTCCATCTGTTCGCCGCCCCCGTCCACAACCCGGACAGCTTCGGCCTCGACCCGGCGCCGACCCATCCCTGGTCCTACGAGGCCGGGTTGCTGGCAGCGCCTGGCCGGGCGCCGCGGCTGGACCCGGACCTGCAGCGCCATCATTGCATCCTGCGCAGGATCGGTTCGGTGACGGAGTTGGAGGATGCATTGTGGCGCATCCCGCGATGGGGCATGGCCGACTGGCCGTTGGACGATCCCGCCGCGTTGGCAGCACTGGCCGGCCGCACGATACGCAACCAGCCCCGCGACGGCTTCCTGCGCTCCGCGGCGCCGCTGGGATCGCGGGACAACGAGATGATGTGGCAGCGCCTGATGGCGGCTGAAGCCCGGGCTGCCGCGGCGGAGGCCCAGCTTGCGGAACTCGGACAGGCCATGCGCGGCGGGGCTATTCCGGAAACGTGAACCCGGCCCGGCGTTGCAGGGGCTTTCGCTGCATTGCAATAAGATGGCACGTTGAGGAAATGACGTATTGCGCCGCCGGCTGTGCCGGAGATCTATGGCCATGACCTCGCCCAAGGCAGCTTATCCCACCTGGCTTCCCATCCTGCTCGGCGTGCTGACCGCGGTCGGGCCGCTGTCCACCGACATGTACCTGCCGGCCTTTCCAGATATCGAGGCGTCGCTGGGCGGGCGGCCCGGTACGGCGCAGGTGACTCTGGCAACCTGGTTCGCCGGGCTGGCGCTGGGACAGATCACCCAGGGGTCGCTGTCCGACCGTTACGGCCGGCGCGGGCCGCTGATCCTTGGCACCTTGGTCTATGCGCTGGCCAACGCCGGCTGCGCCCTGGCGCCGGACCTGCTGACGCTGTCGGTGCTGCGCTTCGTCGCGGCGTTCGGCGGCTCGGCCAGCATGGTCATCCCGCGCGCCATCGTGCGCGACTTGTCGGACGGCCACGCGGCGGCGCGGCTGATGAGCCGGCTGATGCTGGTGATGGGCGTGGCGCCGATCCTGGCGCCGACGCTGGGCGGGCTGGTGCTGGGTGTGGCGCAGTGGCACGCGATCTTCTGGCTCACGGCGGTCTATGGCGGGGTGTGCTGCCTGCTGGTGTGGCGCCTGCTGCCGGACACCCTGGCGCCGGAACGGCGGATCGGGTTGGGGGTGGCGAGCCTTGCCGGGCGCTATGCCGGAGTGCTGCGGGACCGGGTGTTCCTGGCCTACGCCATCATGGGCGGGTGCGGGATGTTCGGCATGTTCGCCTACATCGGCGGCTCGTCGCCGGTGCTGATCGAGCACTACGGGTTTACGCCGCTGATGTATGGCATGGTGTTCGGTTGCAGTGCGGGGATGTTCATCCTGTCGTCGCAGGTGAACCCCGGCCTGATCCTGCGCTTCGGCCCGGCGCGGGTGATCCGGGCGGGGGTGTCGGCCTACCTGCTGGCGACCTGCACGATGCTGGCGCTGGCCGTGCTGCACGTGGGCGGCGCAGCCGGGATCGTGGTGCCGGCGGTGTTCGCGATGGGCAGCATGGGGCTGATCATGCCCAACGCCGCGGTCGGCGCGCTGTCGCGCCACGCCGCGCAGGCCGGCAGCGCATCGGCCATGATGGGCACCCTGCAGTTCTGCCTGGCGGCGGCCAGCGGCGTGCTGGTCGGCGCGCTGACGGACGGGACGGCCCGGCCGTTGGCGGCGCTGATGGTGCTGGGCGCGGTCGGCACGGTTGCGGCGGACCGGCTGCGGCCCAAGCTGAAGGCTGAGACGAAGATGAAGGAGCCGGCATGACGATCCTCGTGGGCATCCCGGCCTGCGCCCGGATGCTGAACAACCACCTGCAGCACGCGACGCCGGCGCGTTATGCCGCCGCGCTGATGGGCGGGTCCGGCGTGGTGCCGGTGATGATCCCACCAGTCGGGGAGGCTGCGCTCGCGGTGCTGGACCGGCTGGACGGCCTGTTGCTGCCGGGCAGCCCGAGCAACGTGCATCCTAGCCACTACGGCGCTGACAGCCTGACGCCCGAGATGCACGACCGGGAGCGGGATGGGACCAGCTTTCCGCTGATCCATGCGGCGTTGGGGCGCGACATGCCGCTGCTGGCGATCTGCCGGGGTATCCAGGAGCTGAACGTTGCGCTGGGCGGGAGCCTGCACCAGCAGGTGCATGAGGTAGCCGGGCGGTTGGATCATCGTGGCGGTCCCGGCGCCAAGCCCGAGCAGTATCGCCCCAAGCACGATGTGGCGTTGCAGGGGCGCCTGGCCGCCATTGCCGGGTGCGACAGCATCCGGGTCAACTCCGTCCATGAGCAGGCGATAGACCGGATGGCGCCCCGGCTGGTCGTAGAGGCGACGGCGCCGGACGGCACGGTCGAGGGGGTGCGGGTGGAGGGCGCGGCCTTTGCGCTGGCCGTGCAATGGCACCCGGAATGGGACTATGCTGCCGATCCACACAGCGTCGCGCTGTTCCGCGCCTTCGGCGATGCTTGCCGTGCCCGCATCATCCAAAGGAAAGCCGCATGACCCCGCAAAACGACCTCATGATTCTTGTCGGCCGCGTCTTGATGGCGTTGCTGTTCATCATCAGCGGCTTTGGCAAGCTTACGGCCGCCGCGGGCACCAAGGCATACTTCGCCAAGATCGGCGTGCCCGTGCCGGATATCGCCTACATCGTCTCGGTCGCGGTGGAGCTGGGCGTCGGCATCCTGTTCCTGGTCGGGGTCAAGACACGGATCATGGCCGTGGTGTTGGCCGTGTTCACGGTGGCGACGGCGGTGCTGGGTCATGGGGAACTGGCGCAGCAGACGCAGTTCCTGAAGAACCTGGCCATTGCCGGAGGCTTCCTTGGCTTCGTGATCCTGGGCGGCGGGACTTACAGCGTGGACGGGCAGATGGCGCGGCCGGGACGCGTCCGCGTCTGATCTCACCTGCTCCCTCTCCCTTCGGGAGAGAGCCGGGGTGAGAGGGTGTTGGCTGCGGAGCGGAGCGGGACACTGCCTGAGCTGCGCCTGACTGTGCCAGGGATAGCGCTTGCCCTCCCCCTCACCCCGGCCCTCTCCCCGAGGGAGAGGGAGTAGTAGGGCAGCCTCCTATTTGCAGTCCTTCAGGTCTTCGTCGGCCAGGGAGAAGGCGTAGCGCCCTTCCCCCTTCACCTCGACGCCCCGTATGGTGCAGACCCGACCGCGCTTCTGCGTCAGCCGCACGTCATATCGGCCGGGCTGGATGCCGGTCAGGCGCAGGCGTTCGTCATGGTCCACAGTGCCGTCGCGGTCGTTGGCGCACTGGTTGGGACCGAACTTGTCGGTGCCGGCAGGCGCCATGACCAAGTTGGTGACGGTGTCCGACGTCAGGTTCCAGAAACTCAGCCGTTGCTCCGCCGCCCTTGCCGGGCCGGCCAGCGTCAGCAGGGTCAGCGCGAGTGCAATCCGCCTCATCCCAGCAACTCCCGCGCATGGTGCGCCATGTGGTCGGCCATAAAGGTTTGGATGAACCAGTAGCTGTGGTCATAGCCCGGCTGCATCCGCAGCGTCAGGTCCTGGCCGGCTGCTGCTGCGGCTTGCTGGAAGGCTGCGGGCTGCAGCTGCACTTGCAGGAACTGGTCGGCGTCGCCCTGGTCCACCAGGATCGGCCCGGGATAAGCGCCGCGCCGCAACAGCGCCGTCGCGTCCCACTCGTCCCATGCCGCCCGGTCCGGGCCGAGGTATCCGGTGAACGCCTTCTGCCCCCAGGGCACCGCCGACGGGTTGCTGATGGGTGCGAAGGCCGACACGGAATGCCAGCGCGCCGGGTCACGCATCGCCGTCACCAGGGCGCCGTGCCCGCCCATCGAGTGCCCGAACACGCCGCGGCGGTCGGGGCGCACCGGGAACTCCGCCTCGACCAGGGCCGGCAGCTCCTGGGAGACATACTGCGCCATGCGGTAATGCCCGGCCCAGGGCGCCTGCGTCGCGTTCAGGTAGAACCCGGCGGCCAGGCCGAAGTCCCAGGACTCCGCCTCGCCCGGCAGGTCCAGGCCGCGTGGGCTGGTGTCGGGCATGACCAGCACCAGGCCGTGCTCGGCGGCCAGGCGCAGGGCGCCGGCCTTTTGCGCGAACGTTTCCTCCGTGCAGGTCAGGCCGGCGAGGTAATACAGCGCCGGGCACGGCGCCCGGGCAGCCTGCGGCGGAACATAGACGCCGAAGCGCATCGGGGTGCCGGTGGCGTCGGAGGCGTGGGTGTAAAGGCCCATCATGCCGCCGAAGCAGGCCTGCCGGCTGCGGACCTCCATCGGTGCGGCCGTCATCCCGGGACGACCTCGTTGAATTGCATCACCGGCTTGCCGTTGGTGAAGTTCGGGATGTCCGAGAAGATCTCCCTGCCATGCCGCCCGGCAGCGGCGGTGAAGGCGTCGGGGTCGCTGAAGGTCAGCAGGGCGATGGTGGTGTAGGCCGGCGCCGCGCCATCTGGCGCCGGGGCGCCGCGCAGGACGCGCAGGTCTTGCAGGCCCATCGGCTCCCACAGGCGCCGGACCATCGGGATGTGGGTGGCCATATAGTAGTCGTGGTCGAAGGTGGCGCCGCTCTCGGCGGGATACATGACGGCAACGGTCAACATGGCGTTTCCCCAGATCGTTGCCGGCGATGCTATGGCGGACGGCGGTGTTGGGGAAGTGACGCGTTGCGGAGCGCCAGACCTAGGGATCGGCAAGGCCGTCGCGGCGGCAGGTTGCGCCGCGCCGCGGTCAACAGGTCATGCCAGGGCGCCGGCGTATTCTTCAAGCAGGCGCCAGGCAGCCTCGCCATACTTGCCCCGCCATTCCTGGTAGAAGCCCGCCCGTTGCAGGACTTGCTGAAAGTTGGGCGCGTCAACCGCGTTGAGCTTAAGCCCGGTCGCCGCCAGGTCGCCCCGAAGGTGCGGGTCGAGCATCACCATGTCGGCCCGCTCGTCCTGGGCCGCCTGGTCGAACTCACGCTCGATGATCTCACGGTTTCGGGGCGACAGGCGCTGCCAAACCGCCCCGCTCGCCACGAGCCTGTATCCGTCCCACATATGGTTGGTCATGCTGCAGTACTGCTGAACCTCATACAGCTTCGCCGCCTGCACGAGCGCAAGCGGGTTCTCCTGCCCGTCCATGCGACGCGATTCCAATGCCGAATGCACCTCGTTGAGGGTCATGCTGGTCGTAACCGCGCCAAACGCTCCGAACATGCTGGCCGACAGCGCGCTGACCGGCACGCGCAGCTTGAGGCCGCGCAGGTCGTCCGGCGTCCTGATCGGCTTCGTGCTGGTCGTAGTCTGCCGGAAGCCGTGGTTCCAAATGCGCCCGACCATGAACAAGCCGCGGCTGCCAATCTCCCCGCGTACGAACGCGCCGAGCTTGCCGTCCATCGCGGCCCAGATTTGGCCGTAGGTCTTGAACGCGAACCCGACGGCGTTGATGGAGGATACGGGCACAACGGTAGAAAGCACCAGGCCGGACATCGCGAAAAACTCGACCTCGCCAGACTGCAGCCTTTTAAGCATTTCCGTGTCGGAGCCGAGTTGGCTATCTGGAAACGTCTTGATCTCGATCTGCCCCCGGGTAGCCTCGGCGATCCGCTTGCATGCTTCTGATGCACGCACGTTCAGCGGATGCTCAGCCGGCAAATTGTTGCCAAGCTTGAAGCTGAACTCGGCCGACCTGGCCCGGCCGATGTTCACCAATGGCAATGCCGCGGTTCCAGCAATCAGGCGACGGCGTGAGATAGGCATGAGCATCGCCCTTTTGGTAAAAATGCGGGACGATCTTTACTACCGGGAGGTATGCTTTGTCACCGGGCTAAGTGGATTATGAAAAGTCATGATGAACGCGAAAAAGTAAACCAGCCGAAGGAATTCCAGACCGGACACGGCCGGCCCCGTCAAAATCATTGCCCCCGCATAAACCGGGCGCATAAACCGGCCGCGCCCAATCACTCGGGAGCCGGTGGACAAGCGGCCAGCGCCGGCCGGCTGGGGCGCTGGTTTGGTGAAAGGCGTCGGCCGCATCCCACAGGCCAGTTCAGCCCTTGCCGATTCCGTCGCAGAAGCCGCGCGCCATCATGTCGCGATCCCGGATCAGGTGAGCACAATGCCCATGTTGCTGTTCCGTCACCGCCGGCTGATGTCACGGTTGCGTGAGGACCAGATCGGCCTGCGCCGCCTCGACAAACCGTTTGCGCGCCTCATACTGACATGCAAGCGCCAGACCGGGCGCAGGAAACGGAGGATCATTAATGCGACACCCCGCCACCCTTGCCATGGCAGCACTGGCTGCAACGCTTGCCAGCGGCGCCGCCAGGGCGGACGGAGACCCCGCCCTTGGCAAGGTCCAGTTCAACAAGTGCGCGGCGTGCCACTCTGCCAAGGCCGGCGAGAACAAGATCGGCCCGTCCCTTCATGGCGTCGTCGGCCGCCCATCGCACAGCATAGACGGATTCAGCTACTCCGACGCCATGAAGGCTTACAACGTGACCTGGACGGACGAGGAGTTGAACAAGTACTTGGAAAACCCGCGCGGCGTCGTGGTCGGTACCAAGATGATCTTCGTCGGCCTGAAGAAAGAGGACGAGCGGGCCAACTTGATCGCCTACCTCGACACGCTGAAGTAGGAGCCATCTTCGCCCTCTCCCTTTGGGGGAGGGCTGGGGTGAGGGAGCGGGCAGTCATGGTCAGATCTGGTAGCAAACCATGGCCCACGGGCGCGGTCAGCCTGTTGCTTCACAGCCGAGACTTTCTCACCCCAGTCTTGTTTCAGCATATGGCTTGAGCGGGAGGCCGTGGAGCTAAAACAGTCCCGTGAACAGGCCCTGTCGCTTGCGCTGGATGATCGGCGTGTCGCCAGCCTCGGGCGACTGACCGAGCGCAGCATTCTGCCGCAACCTCGCCGCCTCGCGTGCCGGGTCCACCTGCGTGCCGGGTGGCGGCGGGCTTTGCCAGAACATCAGCCGATCCGTCAGCGGACGGCTGGGCGTGTCCAGCGCCGCCTCCTGGTCCAAGCGCGCACGTATGTCAGGAGGCGCCGGACGGCCAGCCGCGGCGACCAGCGCCTCTTGGCCCGGTGAAGACGCAGCCGGTGCACCGCCGCCTAGCAGGGTATCGGGTACCAGCGCGCCCTCCGCCTGCTGACGCTGCGTCAGTTCCTGCGGACGGGTGGCGCCAGGGCGCGGCGGACGCAGGGTGAAGTCGGGCGGCATGGACAGCGGCGCCCGGGTCGTCACCTGGAACTCGTCAGGCGCATCGCGCGTCAGGCCGAAGGTGCGGGTCAGGTCGTCACCGTTGCATGCGGATAGCCCAAGCACGGCCACGGGGATTAGCAACCGCCAGGTTTTCATGGCGCCAGCGTGGATGATGCCAGCCTTGGTCATGCCAGTCTTCATGGGGGCGTCATACCGCCTAGCGCCCGGTGTCTGCAAGCGTGGTTCTGTCCGGCGCTGCCGCCGGCTTGGGCCGCAGACCGTCGAGCACTAACACCGCTACCCCGCAGACGATGGCGGCATCGGCCACGTTGAACACATACCAGGACCAGCCGAAGGCGTGGGCGTGCAGGAAGTCCACCACCGCTCCGAAGCGCAGCCGGTCAATCACGTTGCCCACCGCCCCGCCCGCGATTGCGCCCAACGCCACCGCTACCAGCCGGCTCTCGGCCCGGCGCAGCCAAACCCCCAGCACGATCACCACCGCCAGCGCCGCCCCGGCCAGCAGCCAGGCCCCCCAAGGGCCGAGGCCGTTCAGCAGCCCGAAGGTGACGCCGTGATTCCACACCATCGTCAGGCTGAGCACCGGCAGAACCACGATTTGCCGCACATTCGGCAGATCCAGGATCTCAAGCACCCACCACTTGCTGGCCTGGTCCGCAGCCAGGACCAGCAACGCCGATAACAGACCCCAGCGGACCCGTGGCGTCATGCGGACCGCGCTCCGTCCTGGGCGCGGCGACCGTCCCAATCGGCGTGGTGGCGCAGCGGCGGCGAGAATCCACGCAAGGCTCTGGGATCGCCGCCGGGTAGCAGAAGCCTGCGATAACGGGACTGGCCCGCGGGGATGAGGCCTGATCTCATTCCGCGGCGACCTGGCAGGACAGGCCCTCCACCACGTCCGCGCAACGCACGCATAGCGCGGGGTGCGACGGCTGCGACCCGACCTCTGGCAGCACGCGCCAGCAGCGGGCGCACTTTTCACCAGGGGCACGGTCAACTTTCAAGGCGTCGCCGGGGGACGCCGCGGACACGATGGCGACCTCCGCCCAGGCATCGGCGTCCAACAGGTCCAGCAGCGCCGGCGGCACGGTGATCGCGGCCTGCAAGGAGGCGCCGATCAGCTTGTTCAGCCGCGCCGCTTCCAGGGCCGTGGTGACGCCGCCGCGGGCGTCGCGGATGGCGGCCCAGCGCGCATCCAGCGCCGGGTCGTTCCAGGACGCCGGGATGCGCGGGAAGGCCTGCAGGTGGACGCTGGCGTCCTCGGACGGGAACCGGGCCAGCCACGCCTCCTCCGCCGTGAAGCACAGCACCGGTGCCAGCCAGGCGACCAGGCAGCGGTGCAGGTGGTCCAGCACCGTCCGCACGGCGCGGCGGCGCGGGCTGTCCGGCGCGTCGCAATACAGCACGTCCTTGCGCACGTCGAAATAGAACGCCGACAGGTCCGACGAGCAGAAGGCGTGCAGATCGGGATACACCCCGGTCCAGTCGTGCGACAGGAGCGCCCCGCGGATGCGCGCATCCAGCACCGACAGGCGGTGCAGCACCCAGCGCTCCAACTCCGGCATGTCGGCGTCCGGCAGCCGTTCGGCATCGGCGAAGCCGTCCAGGCTGCCCAGCAGCCAGCGCAGCGTGTTGCGTAGGCGGCGATACAGCTCCGCCTGCTGCTTCAGGATTTCCGGCCCGATCCGCAGGTCCTCCGACACGTCGGAGTTCACGACCCACAGGCGCAGGATGTCGGCGCCCATCTTGTCCGTGACCTCCTGCGGTGCGGTGACGTTGCCGAGCGACTTGCTCATCTTCCGACCGGCCTCGTCGAGGACGAAGCCGTGGGTCAGCACCGCCTTGAACGGCGCACTGCCGCGGGTGCCCACGGCCTCCAGCAGGGACGATTGGAACCAGCCACGGTGCTGGTCGCTGCCCTCCAGATACAGGTCCGCCGGCCAGGGCAGGCCGCGGTCCTGCAGGGCGAAGCCGTGGGTGCTGCCGGACTCGAACCACACGTCCACGATGTCCATGACCTGCTCGTAGGCTTCGGGGTCACGGTCGTTGCCCAAGAAGCGGCTGGGCGGGCTGCTATACCAGGTGTCCGCGCCCTCCGCGGCAAAGATGTCCACGATGCGGGCGACGACGGCGGGATCGCGCAGCGGCTCGCCGGTGCGGCGGTCCACGAACACCGGGATCGGCACGCCCCAGGCGCGCTGGCGGCTGATGCACCAGTCCGGGCGGCCGGCGACCATGCTGGCCAGGCGGATGCGCCCGGCCTCGGGGACGAAGGCGGTCTTGGCGATCTCCTGCAAGGCCCGCTCGCGCAGGTGCTCCGGCCCGTCCATGCGGATGAACCATTGCGGGGTGGCGCGGTAGATCACCGGCGCCTTGCTGCGCCAGGAATGCGGGTAGGAGTGGGTCAGCGTGCCGCGGCCCAGCAGCCCGCCCGCCGCCTCCAGCGCCGCGCCGACCGGGGCCGCGGCCTTGAAAACATGCAGGCCGGCGAAGATCGGCACCCAGGGGGCATAGGTCCCATCGGGACCCACGGCCTCCGGCACCTCGATCCCGTACTCGCGGCCGAGCAGGAAGTCCTCCTCGCCATGCGACGGGGCGATGTGGACGAAGCCGGTGCCCTGCTCGGTGGTGACATACTCTGCCGGCAGCAGCGGCGCGTCGTGGTCGTAGCCCCGCCCCCGCAACGGGTGCGCGGCGGTCAAGCCGGCCAGCTCGGCACCCTTGTAGAGGTGGATGACATGATGGGTGGCGATGCCGACCTGCTCGCACACCTGGGGCAGCAGGGCGAGGGCGATCAGCAACCGCTCGCCGGGCCGGGCCAGGGAGCCGTCGGCGGCGCTGTCCACGTGGACCAGCGCGTAATCAATCTCCGGCCCATAGGCCAGGGCGCGGTTGCCCGGCATGGTCCAGGGCGTCGTCGTCCAGATCGCCACGCTGGCGCCGGCCAGCGGCCCGTCGCCCAGTACGGGGAAGCGCACGAACACGGTGTCGCTGGTGCGGTCGTGATACTCGATCTCCGCCTCGGCCAGGGCGGTGCGCTCGACCGGGGACCACATCACCGGGCGCAGGCCACGGTATAGGGCGCCGTTCAGCAGGAACTTGCAGATCTCGCCGGCGATGGCGGCCTCGGACGGGTAGTCCATCGTCGCATACCGCCCGGCCCAGTCGCCGGTGACGCCCAGGCGCTGGAACTCCGCCGTCTGCACCGCCAGCCAGTGCGCCGAGTAGCGGCGGCACTCGTCGCGGAAGTCCAGCACGGGGACGGCGTCCTTGTCGCGCCCGGTCTTGCGGTATTCCTCCTCGACCTTCCACTCGATGGGCAGGCCGTGTGTGTCCCAGCCCGGGATGTAGTCCGCATCCTCCCCGTCCATGCGGTGCGCCCGCATGATGACATCCTTCAGGATACGGTTCAGCGCGTGGCCGATGTGCAGGTTGCCGTTGGAGTAGATGGGTCCGTCGTGCAGCACGAAGGTCGGGCGTCCGGCCATCTGCGCCTTCGTGCGCTGCCACAGGCCGATGCGGTCCCAGCGCGCGAGGAGGTCAGGCTCGCGCTTGGGCAGGTCGCCGCGCATAGGGAAGGACGTCGTGGGCAGGAAGACGGTGGACTTGTAGTCGGTCGTGAGGTTGAGGGCGTCGTTCATGGGGTGGGTCCCGGTTTGGCGATGGCGTGCGCGTGCTTGGTCCCGGCGTTCAGGGAACGGCCGGGCCTGTAATTCGCAGCGGGGACGTCGGGACCATGAGGGGTTTATGGGGAGGGGTTGGGGGCCGGGTCAAGCGGGAAGGTTTTGCCGCAGGTGCGTCGCAGGTGGGGCAGGCCGGCGGCAACCCGTGCCGTCATGCAGCAGCACTTGCGCAGACCGGTCCACTGCCGGACTTGCTGGGTTCCGTTCGGACCGCTCGGCACGGTCAGATCGCAGCAACCGGCCTCGCGCTACCCTGTCATTGCGAGGCGCACAGCACCGCAGCATCCAGAGGTGGTCAGTGAGGCGTCCTTGCGGCCCCTGGATTGCCGCGCCGCAAAAGCGGCTCGCAATGACGGGAAAGTCGGTTGTACGTAGGGACGGGAGAGCGCAGTGCCTCCTGCTGCACTTGAGGGTGCGTGCGGACATTGCGGCGGGAGACACTGCGCTTTTCGGCCCTACGATGGCGGCGAGATGCCGGTTCTTGTCAGCCGTTGGCGAGGGTCAGCCAGTGCCGCCCGTCCCGCTCCAGCAGTTCGTCCGCTGCCGCCGGGCCGCTTGACCCGGCGGGGTAGAGCTGGACCGGGATGTGCCCGGCCGCAGCCTCGTCCAGCACCGGCTGCACCGCGGTCCAGCCGGCGTCCACCTGGTCCGCCCTCTGGTACAGCGTCGCGTCGCCGATCATCACGTCATACAGCAGCGTCTCGTATCCCGTGCTGCTCGGCAGCTTGAACCAGTCGGTATAGCGGAAATCCATCGCCACCCCACCCATCTCCAGCACCGGGCCGGGCTTTTTGGCGGAGATGTTGAGGGTTATCCCTTCGCTAGGCTGGATGTGCAGCACCATGACGTTGGGCGTAAGCTGGTCCACCGGGGTGTTGCGGAATAGGGCGTAGGGCGCCTGCTTGAACTGGATGGCGATCTCCGTTCGCCGGGTCGTCATCCGCTTGCCGGTGCGTATGTAAAAGGGCACGCCGGCCCAGCGCCAGTTGTCCACCGTCAGGCGCAGCGCGATGTAAGTTTCGGTGCCGCTATCCGGCGCGACCTTCGGCTCCTGGCGGTAGCCCGGAACCTGCTTGCCCCCAATGGTCCCCGCCCCATACTGCCCGCGTACCGTGTCCCGCAGCAAGTTGGCGGGACCGAGCGGCTTGATCGCTTGCAGGACCTTCGCCTTCTCCTGGCGCACCGCATCGGCATCGAAGCTGTTGGGCGGCTCCATAGCGACGCTTGCGAGCAGTTGGAACATGTGGTTCGGCACCATGTCCCGCAACGCGCCGGTCGGCTCGTAGAAGCCGCCGCGTTCCTCCACGCCCACCGTCTCGGCGGCGGTGATCTGCACGTGGTCTATGTGATCGCGGCACCACAGCGGCTCGAAGACACCATTGCCGAAGCGGAAGGCCATGATGTTCTGGACGGTTTCCTTGCCCAGGAAGTGGTCTATGCGGAATACCTGGGTTTCCCCAACCCTGCTCAGGAGCAGCTCGTTCAGCTTGCGTGCGCTGTCCAGGTCGTGGCCGAACGGCTTTTCCACTACCACACGGCGGAACGCGCCGTCCTTTTCCTCCATCAGCCCGGCGTCCGCCAAGTGCTCGATTACCGGGCCGAAGAACCTGGCGGCGACGGCCAGGTAGAACACGCAGTTCCCTTCCAGCCGTCCCTTGAGCGCGTCGTAGAGTGCTGGGTCGGTAAAGTCGCCGGTCTGGTAGTGCAGCCGCTCGCGTATCCAGCCCCAGGCCTGCATATCCAGGCCGGACGACGAGAATTCGCCGCCCTTTTCGGCGGCGAAGCCCTGCATGGCCTCCGTCAGCGTATCCCTGTATGTGTCGTCGTCGCGTTTGTTGTGGTCCGCGCCAACGACCTGGAATCTGTCGTCCAGCAGTCCGGCCAGACGCAGGTTGTAGATCGAGGGCATCAGCAGCCGCTTCGTCAGGTCGCCGGCAGCACCGAAGATGACCAGCGTGGCCGCCGGGGCGGGGTCGGCATGGGCCAACCCCTCGGCGCCCGACATGCGGGCGGTGACATCCACTGGCTAAACCCCGCGCTCGTGTTCGGCGACCTTCTCCTCGGATGGCTTTGGCAGGGGTTGCGGGATGATGGTGGGGTGCCCCGGCTCCACATGGCCGCCGAAGCCCGCACGCATCGCCGACAGCATCTTGTTGGCGAAGCTGTGGTGCCGCCGGCTTTCGAAGCGGGCGAACAGGCTGGCGGTGATGACCGGGGCCGGCACTGCCTCCTCGATGGCGGCTTCGATGGTCCAACGGCCTTCGCCGCTGTCCTCGACCTCCCCCTGGTAGGAGTTGAGGTCGCCGTCCTTGGTGAGTGCGATGCTGGTCAGGTCGAGCAGCCAGGAGCTGATGACGCTGCCGCGGCGCCAGGTTTCGGCGACCTCGGCGGTGTTGATGGTGAACCGCTCGCTTTCCAGCAAATCGTCGCTCGCCTTGCTGCGCAGGATGTCGAAGCCCTCGGCATAGGCCTGCATGACGCCATACTCGATGCCGTTGTGGACCATCTTCACAAAGTGGCCGGCGCCGGCCGGGCCTGCATGGATGTAGCCCTGCTCGGACCGGGGATCGTGATGCTCCCGGCCCGGCGTCTTCTCGATGGTACCAATCCCCGGCGCGAGCGCGGCGAAGATCGGGTCCAGCCGGTCCACCGCCGCCTTCTCGCCGCCGATCATCATGCAGTAGCCGCGCTCGATCCCCCAGATGCCGCCGGAGGTGCCGACGTCCACATAGACAATGCCCTTCTCCTTGAGCGTCCTCGCCCGGCGGATGTCGTCCTTGTAGTAGGTGTTGCCGCCGTCAATGACGGTGTCGCCGGATTGCAGCAGGTCGGCCAGGTCCGAGACCGTGGCCTCGGTGATCTTGCCGGCGGGCAGCATCACCCAGATCGCCCGCGGCGGGGTCAGCTTCGCCACCATATCCGCCAGCCCGGTGCTGGGTTGGGCGCCCTTGTCGGCCAGGCCATGCACAACCTGCTCGTTGCGGTCATATACCACTGTCTTGTGGCCGGCGCGCATCAGCCGCTGGCTGATGTTGCCGCCCATGCGGCCCAGCCCAACGATACCTAGTTCCATGCCTTGCAGTCTCCTTATGCCAATGCCGCGTCAACGGCCTTGGCCAGCCGCGCCAGCCCGGCCGCCACGTCCGGCCCCAGGTGGACCCGCAACGCCCGCCGGCCACGCTCGGCCAACACATCGAAGTCACCGCGTGCCTGGGCCGCCTTCACCGTGCCAAAGCTGAACTTCTCGCCGGGCACAGCCAAATCCTTGGCGTCGTCCGCGGTGATCTGCAGGAACACGCCGCTGTTCGGCCCGCCCTTGTAGGTCTGCCCCGTCGAGTGGAGGAAGCGCGGGCCGAAGCCGACGCAGGTCGCGACGTGCTTCGCATCGCGTATGCGGGTGCGGAGCTGGGTCAGCGCCTCGATGTTGGCCGGGTCGCGGTCTATGTAGGCCAGCAGCGCCACATAGTCGCCGGGGCCGGCGCGGTCGAGGTGGGCCTTGATAACGCCGTCCAGGGTTTCCTCGTGCAGCGCCGCCTGGTCGCGCTCGTCGGTGAACAGCTTGATGCCGTCCTTGATGAGGAACGGCGTCTCGTCCGGCAGCTTGCCCGACTCGGCATAGGTGTCGGTCAGCTTGCGCGTCTCGATCTTGCTGGCCTCGACGTCCGGCTGGTCGAACGGGTTGATGCCGATTACCGCGCCTGCGGTGGCGGTCGCCATCTCCCACAGGAAGAAGACCTGGCCAATCTGCATCGTGCTGTGCAGCACGATGCGGACAACAGGCTGCCCGGCATCCTCCAGGGCCTTCACTGCCGCGTCCTGCACCGGATCGGTCTTGCCGGCCAGGGTCAGATAAGCAAAAATCCGGTCCGACCCATATACGTCCGGCTTGCCCAGCGGCTCCCCATCCACCGGCACGATGCCGTGGCCCCCCTTGCCCGTGCTTTCCGCCAGCAGTTGCTCCAGCCAGGCGCCCACGTCAGCGATGGCGGGGCTGGCGACCACCGTCACCTTGTCCCGGCCCGCCTTGCACGCGGCGCCCAGGATGCAGCCGAGCTGCACGCCGGGGTTATGATCGGGCGGGGTCCCCGCGGCGCAGGAGCGGACCATCTGGCTGGTCGCGAGCAGGAAGGCATGCAGGTCCAGTCCCATTGCCGCCGCGGGGACCATGCCGAAGTTGGACAGCACGGAGTAGCGCCCGCCGATGCCGGGGTCACCCATGAACACGGCGCGGAAGCCGTCCGCCTTCGCCATTGCCTCCGTCTTGGAGCCTGGGTCGGTCACGGCGACGAAATGCTGGCCGGCCTTGTCGCCGACCGCCTGCTTCATGCGGTCCCAGAACAGCGCCTTGAAGATGTTCGGCTCCAGGGTGCTGCCGGACTTGGAACTGACGATGCAGAGCGTCTTGGACAGGTCCAGCTTGGCGGCCAATGACTCGACCTGCGCCGGGTCGGTGCTGTCCAGAATATGCAGCGACGGGAAGCCGGTCTGCTGGCCGAAGGTTTCCGCCAGGACCTCGGGACCGAGGCTCGATCCGCCCATGCCGAGCAGCAGGACGTGCTGGAAGCCGTTTGCCTTCACGCCGTCCTGGAACGCCTGCAGGGCCGGCAGCTCCGCCATCATAACGTCCACCACGTGCAGCCAGGCGAGCCACTTCGCCTCGTCCGCTCCGGTCCAGAGCTTCGCGTCGCCGGCCCACAGGTCGCGCAGCTTGCCAGTCTTGCGCCAATCCTCGCGGGTGTCGTGCACCTGATGATCGAGATCGTCCGGCAGATGGGCGGACATCTGCACCAAGCCGTCGCCCAACATTGCCGCACGCTTGGCGGCGACGGAGCCGAGCAGCTTGTCCGCAGCCTCTGCGAACAGCTCCACGCCGTCCTGCACCAGCTTGTCGGTGACGCCCTGCAGGTCCAGATGGTGCTCCTCGACGGCAGCCATGATGGCGCGGGCATCGTCCACGCCCTCCGTCAGTGACGGACGGGGATGGCCGTGGTCGCGGAAGGCGTCCATCGTCGCAGGGGGGATCGTGTCCACCGTCTCGCGGCCGACCAGCTCCTCGACATACATCACGTCGCTGTAGGCCTTGTCCTTGACGCCGGTGCTGGCCCACAGCAGCCGCTGCGGCAGCGCGCCGGCGGCGGACAGCTTCTGCCAGCGGGGCGAGCCGACCAGTTTGAGGTAGGTCTGGTAGGCCATCTTGGCGTTGGCGATGGCGACCTTGCCGCGCAACGGCTTCAGCGCCGCCTCGCCCTTGCCAATGCGCTCGTCAATCTTCTTGTCCATGACCGCATCAATGCGGCTGACGAAGAAGCTGGCGACGCTGCTGATGCCGGCGATGCTCTCGCCGCGCGCCACCCGGTCCTCCAGCCCGGCGATGAACGCCTCCGCCACAGCCCCGTAAGCCTTCTGCGAGAACAGCAGGGTGACATTGATGTTCAGGCCGTCGCCGATCAGGGTGCGTATGGCGGCGACGCCCTTGTCGGTGCCGGGCACCTTGACCATCAGGTTCTCGCGGTTGACCGCATGCCACAGCTTGCGGGCCTCGGCCACCGTCTCGTCGGTATGCAGCGCCAGGTAGGGTGACACTTCGAGGCTGACATAGCCGTCCACCTTGCCGGTCGCCTCCCACACCGGGCGCATCACGTCGCAGGCGTGCTGGATGTCCTCGATGGCCAGGGCCTCGTAGATGTCCTGGGCATCGTGGTCGCCGCGCCCAGCCAGTTCCTTGAAGCCGTCGTCGTAATCCGTGCCCTCCCCCATCGCCTTCTGGAAGATGGAGGGGTTGGACGTGACGCCCTTGAGGCCGTCGCGGTCTATCAGCTCCTGCAGCTTGCCTTGCGCGGTGAAGCTGCGCTGGATGAAGTCCAGCCACGGCGACTGCCCGAACGCTTCGAGCTGCTTGAGCGAGTTTCCAACGGGCATGTCGTTCATGCTGCTGCTCCCTTACGCTTGGCCTGTGCCCGCGCGGCTTCCAGCACCTTGTCGGGCGTAAAGCCGAACTTCTTCTGCAAGTCGCCAGCCGGTGCGCTGGCGCCGAAGGTGTGCATCCCGATCACGGCGCCACCCCAGCCGACGTAGCGGTCCCAGCCCATCACGGCCCCCTGCTCCACCGCGACCCGGCCAATCACCGAGTTGGGCAGGACCTCGTGCTTGTAGGCGTCGTCCTGGCTCTCATACAGTTCCCAGGAGGGCATGGAGACGACGCGGGCCGGTATACCTTCGGACGTCAGCGCGTCGTATGCCCCGAGGCAGAGGGTCAGCTCGCTGCCGGTGCCCATCAGGATCACGTCCGGCGGGCCGTCGCTGCTGGCGACGACGTAGGCGCCGCGGTCCAGGCCGGACGCGGCGCCATACTTGGCCCGGTCAATCGTCGGCAGCGCCTGGCGGCTGAGGATCAGCGCCACCGGCTTCTCGTGCTGCTTCAGCGCGACCCGCCAAGCCTCGGCGACCTCGTTGGCATCCGCCGGGCGGATCACCAGCAGGCCGGGGACCGAGCGCAATGCCACAAGCTGCTCGACCGGCTGGTGCGTCGGCCCGTCCTCGCCCACGCCGATGCTGTCATGGGTGAAGATGTAGATGACCGGCAGCTCCATGATGGCGGCCAGGCGGATCGGCGGCTTCATGTAGTCGGAGAAGATCAGGAAGCCCGAGCCGTAGGCGCGCATCCCCGCCAGAGCGATGCCGTTGCAGATGGACCCCATCGCATGCTCGCGGATGCCGAAGTGCAGGTTGCGCCCGGCATAGTCGTCAGCCTCGAAGCTGTTGGCGCCGGGGAAGGTCAGGTTGGACTTCGTGGACGGCGCGAGGTCGGCAGCGCCGCCGATCAGCCAGGGGACGTGCGGGGCGATGGCGTTCAGCACCTTCTGCGAGCTGTCGCGCGACGCCAGGCCCTTGGCATCGGCGGGGAACACCGGGATGTCCTTGTCCCAGCCGTCCGGCAATGCGTGGTGGTCCATCATGTCCAGCTCGGCCGCAAGCGCCGGGTATTCCTTGCGGTAGCGGGTCAGCATGTCCATCCAAAGCTGCCGCAGCTTGGCGCCGCGGGCGCCCAGGCGCTTGGAGAACTCCTCCCGCACGCCGTCGGGGACCAGGAACTGCGCGTCCTCCGGCCAGCCGTAGAAGCGCTTGGCGGCCTTGATCTCCTCGTCGCCCAGCGGCTCGCCATGCGCCTCGCGCGTGCCCTGCTTCTTGGGGGCACCGTAGCCGATGATGCTGTGGACCACGATGAAGGTCGGGCGGTCCTTGATCCCGTCAGCCTCGGTCAGCGCGGCGTCGAAGGCGGCGGTGTCGTTGGCGTCGTTCACATGGATGACGTGCCAGCCGTAGGCGGCGAAGCGGGCGCCCACGTCCTCGTCGAACGCCAGGCTGGTCGCGCCCTCGATGGTAATGTTGTTGCTGTCGTAGATCCACACCAGGTTGGACAGCTTGAGGTGGGCGGCGGTGCTCGCGGCTTCGCTCGCCACACCCTCCATCATGTCGCCGTCGCCGCACAGGGCATAGACCCGGTAGTTGTACAGCTCAAAGCCCGGCTGGTTATAGCGGGTCTCGAACCAGCGCTGCGCCATTGCCATCCCGACGGAGTTGGCAACGCCCTGGCCCAGCGGACCCGTCGTCGTCTCGACGCCGGAGGTGTAGCTGTATTCCGGATGGCCCGGCGTCACGCTGCTAAGCTGGCGGAACTGCTTGATGTCGTCCAGCGACACCGCCTCCTGCTGGGTCGGCCCATTCTCGCCGATGCGGCGGGTCCCAGACAGGTGCAGCAGCGAGTACAGCAGCATGGAGGCATGCCCGACCGACAGCACGAAACGGTCCCGGTTGGGCCAAGTCGGGTCCTTGGGGTCGAAACGCAGCCGGTCCTGCCACAGGGTATAGGCAACCGGCGCCAGAGCCATCGGTGTGCCGGGATGGCCGGACTTCGCCTTCTGCACCGCATCCATGGACAAGGTGCGGATGGTGTCTATGCACAGCTTGTCCATGCCGGCTGGGCCGGTTCCGCTGCTTGCGTCAGGACGTGTCGCGGTCGCGGTGTCTGCTGCCATGTGCGTGTCCCCAGTGATCGCGCCTTTATCGGCGGTCCCAGAGTGTGACCCCCAGGACAGTTCCAGGGCAAGCCGGGCGCGGTTGTCCCACCCTGCCCCATGTCGTCAAGTGCAGATTGCTAGGTTGAAACTACCCCGGCAACGCAAGGTTGCGTGTGTCTGCTTGATGAAGCTGGCGTCCTTGGCGTCCGCCGCGCGTTGCAACGCGGCACCTGTTTCCGGACCTCTATGCCCGATACCCTTACAAGCACAGCCATTCCCGCCCCAGCCGCGCCGGCCCGCGCCGCAATGACCAGCGGCCCCGTCGGAATGCTGCTGGTCAGCCTGACGCTGCCGATGGTGGGGGCGGTGCTGTCCACCATCGGCTACTCGGTGGCGGAAACCTGGTTCATCGCCCGGCTCGGCCCGGCGGCGCTGTCTGCGGTCAGCTTCACCTTTCCGGTGACGATGGCGGTCATCAGCCTGGCCATCGGCCTTGGCGCCGGCACGTCGGCCGTGGTGGCCCGCGCCTTGGGCGCCGGCGAGGCTGCCGCGAGCGCGCTGGTCGTGGATGCGCTGCTGCTGACCGCGGCACTCGGCCTTGTTGCGGCAGGAATCGGAGAATTGGTGGTTGGCCCGCTGTTCCGTGCGTTGGGCGCACCGGAGGCGTTGCTGCCGCTGATCGCGGGCTACCTGCGCATCTGGTTTCCCGCCGCGACCCTGTTCATGACGGCGATGGTCGGGCTGAGCGCGGCGCGGGCGGCCGGCGATGCGACGTTCCAGGGCGTTGCGATGGCCGCTGCCGCGCTGCTGAATCTGGCGCTGGCGGTCCCGGCCATCTTCGGCGCCGGCGGCTGGCCTGGGCTGGGGCTGCGCGGGGCGGCGCTGGCCAACGCCCTGTCATGGGGGCCGCTGCTGCTGGCGACGTTATGGCGGCTGCGTGGGTTGGGACTGCTGGCGGACGGGTTGCCGACGCCGGGGCGCTTTTTGGCGTCGGCCCGGCGGGTGCTGCATGTCGGGCTGCCGGCGGCGGGGACCAACACCATCATCCCCGTATCGGCCGCGGTCGTGACCGCCATCCTGGCGACCTATGGGGAGAAGGCGGTGGCCGGTTTCGGCGTGGCCGGACGGATCGAGAGCCTGTCCATGGTGGCGTTCTTCGCGCTGTCGGCGGTGATGAACCCGTTTGCCGGGCAGAATGCCGGGGCGGGGCGGCTGGACCGGGTGCGGGCGGCGATGCGGGCCAGCTTTGGCTTTTGCCTGGGACTAGGGGCGGTGACGGCGGTGGTGCTGTGGTTTGCCGGGCCGTGGATCGCGGCGCGGTTCAGCGGGGACCCGGAGGTTGCGGCGGCTACGGCGGCCTACCTGTCCATCGTGCCGGTCAGCTACGGGATGGCGGGGATCATCGCAGTGGCGAACTCCGCCTTCAACGGGCTGAACCGGCCTGGCGCGGCGGTGCTGATCTCGGTGGCGCGCACCATGCTGGTGAACGTGCCGGTGGCATGGGCCGGCGGGCGGCTGTTCGGGGCGCCGGGGGTGTTCCTGGGAGTGTGCGCGGCCAATGTGCTGGTGGGCCTGGGCGCGGCCTGGTGGATCTGGCGGGCGACGGCGCCGGTTGTGCAGCCGGAGGCGGCGCTGGCGCGTTGACGGCCGCTTCGACAAGGGAACTTGCACATGCCGGTGGCGGTTATCTTCGACGTGGACGGGACGCTGGTGGATTCCGTGGACCTGCACGCGGAAGCCTGGCGCCGGGTGCTGGGCGAGTTCGGCCACGACGTACCGCAATCCGACGTGCGCGCCCAGATCGGCAAGGGCGGGGATGAGCTGCTGAAGGTGTTCCTGTCTCCGGACGAGATCGAGAAGGACGGCAAGACGCTCGACGAGCGGCATGGGGCGCTGTTCAAGGCGGAATACATGTCCCAGGTCCGCCCCTTCCCCGGCGTGCGCGGATTGTTCGAGCACCTGATCGCCCGCGGGCACCGCATCGCGCTGGGATCGTCCGGCAAGGAGGACGAGGTCGAGCACCACAAGAAGCTATGCGGGATCGAGGACCTCGACCTTGTGCAGACCACGTCCGAGGACGCCGAGAAGTCGAAGCCGCATCCGGACATCTTCCAGGCCGCGCTGAAGAAGTTGGGCGTGGGTCCGGAGCAGGCGGTGGCGGTCGGCGACACGCCTTATGACGCCAGTGCCGCGGGCAAGGCGGGGATCGCGGCGGTGGGTGTGCTGTGCGGCGGGTTTCCCGCGGACGATCTGCGCCGGGCTGGGTGCGTGGCGCTTTATGACGGGCCGGCGGACATGCTGGCTCGGTATGCGGGGTCGCCGCTGGACCGGTGACTCCGCTTGGGCAGTCATACGGGGGTGCAGCCGGGCACAGGACGCAGTAAAACGGCGGGTGACGTGTCCGGTCTCGCGCCGTTCGGACCAGGCCAGCCGTAAGGTGGGTGGCAGTGCTGGACCAGCGTTTGCATGACCGGCGCTTGCACGATCGGCGCTTGCACGAGTCCATGCGGAACGAGAGACCTACATGAACGACGCCCACGTCATCACCCGCGCCGCCCTGCAGGACGACGCGCTGTCCCGCATGATGGCGGCCAGCGCGCCGAAGATACGCCTGCTGACCGACGCCGAGCGCGCCGCCTCCCTGGCCGCCACCCTCGCCTGCCGCCCGGACGCTGGCGGCGGCGTCTGGCTGTTCGCCTATGGATCGCTCATCTGGAACCCGGCGCTGCACTATGACGAGCGCCGGCTGGCCCGCGTGCACGGCTGGCACCGCTCGTTTTGCTTGATGACCCACGCCGGGCGCGGCACGCCGGAGAACCCGGGCCTGGTGCTGGGCCTGGACCGCGGCGGCGCCTGCACCGGCGCCGCCTTCCGCGTGCCGGAGCCGTTGGTGCAGGAAGAACTGTCCTTGCTGTGGCGGCGGGAGATGCTGTCCGGCAGCTACCAGCCGCGCTGGGTCCGGGTGCGCGGAGCGGACGGGGTGCCGTTTGGCCACGCCGTCGCCTTCACCATACACCGCGGCGGCGAGAACTATGCCGGCGCACTGACGGAAGCGGAGGTGGTCCGCAGCCTGGCCACGGCCAGCGGCGCGCTGGGGAGCGCCGCCGATTACCTGTTCCGGACGGCGGACGGGTTACGCTCCCTGGGCATCGCCGACCCGCGGATCGAGCGGCTGGTGCGTCAAGTCCGGAGCACTGCCCCCTCGACGGAAGCGCCCACAGTCTCCACCTAACGCCCATGTCATCCACCCTCGCCCGCAAGCTCGCCGAAGCCGCGCCCGTCACCTTCGAGCCGAAGAAGCAGGCCGCCAAGACCGGCGGCAAGCCGTTGCGCGTCGTGTCCGAATACCAGCCCGCCGGCGATCAGCCGACGGCGATCCGCGACCTGGTGGGCGGCCTGCAATCGGGCGACCGCGACCAGGTGCTGCTGGGCGTCACCGGCTCCGGCAAGACGTTCAGCATCGCCAAGGTGATCGAGGCGGCGCAGCGCCCGGCCCTCGTGCTGGCGCCCAACAAGACCCTCGCGGCGCAGCTTTACGGCGAGATGAAGGGGTTCTTCCCCGACAACGCCGTCGAGTACTTCGTCTCCTACTACGACTACTACCAGCC
>DASWOJ010000031.1:0-3770 GCA_036398775.1 Acetobacteraceae bacterium | reverse complement strand
TGATCATGGCGTGCAGGATGTTGCGGTAGTAGGGCGTGTCTGCGGCCTGCGGGCCGGGGTCGTGCGGGGTGGCCTGGGCTGCTGGTGCGGACATGAACGGAACAAGAACATTGTCGGGGTGCGGGCGTCAAGGACTGCGTGGGGGTGGAGGGCTGAAGCTCGGAAGGTGCTGGGGGTTCGCCTTTGTCCTTGGCGTGACGCTGCCGGTGGACAGGGGGGTTGAAGCTTGTTGAGGCAGGGACCGGGGGGAGATGCGGAAGGCGTCTGCCGAGTCATCGGACCGCCGGTGACGTATTCTCGACTCTTGACGTGGCTAGAGCACGTTCGGTTCGGGTGGAGACACCAGACATGCTCCAACCTTATGCCGATCGCCTTTGACTTTGACCGGTGTTCTCACCCATCGCCGACCATCGTCACAGGTCAGAGTCAGAGGCAATCGGTAGTGTACCAACTACCGAAAGTTCTGACCTGTCGGCACGCGGCGCCTTGCAGGACGTGAGCAGCGGGGCACAGGTCAAGACTTTCGGCGATTGGTACTATGCTCTCGCACGCATTTGTCCGGCTCAGATAGAGCTGTTTGGGCCGGACATGCACCAGACCGGTTCACGTCCAGACCTGACGCGGACCGGTCCAGCTTGCTGCAGGCGGGGAGCCCCAGGTTCAGGTCCAGCCGTTGCGGGTCCAGACGTTATTAGAGAACGCCCTGGCGGGGTTGGGGGTCGCCGGCTGGAAGCTTGGCTGCGCGGCATGGCCCGAGGCGGGACCGTAAGGGCCGCCGTGGCCGGCTTCAGGCGCCGGGGTTGGCCACAGGGATGCAGGCCGCTGTGACGATGGAGCCGCTGCTTGTCACTGCGGGTAGGTGAAGGTGAAGGTCTCGTTGAAGGACGGCCACCAGCCGGGCACGCCGGTTTCCTTGTCGGTGTGGCGCAGGAAGCCGTTCGCCTCTGGCGCGGTGAAGGCGTAAGTAACCTTGTAGGCGCCGGGTCCGTTCATCTTGACGTTGTCGGCATAATGGGGGCCGTCCTTGGCCTGCATAGGATGCAGCGTGCCGCTCGTTTTCCAGCCGGTCCCAGCCTTCTCGACCGTGTAGCCGATCCCGAGGTATCCCACCCAGGCTCCGTCTGGATAGCCGTAGATATTGTCGGCGGTGGCGTGAACGTCGGCCTCAAGGTGGATCACGTCGGCACCCATCGCCATGCCCGGCGCCATCGGCGCCATCTCGATGCCGACCAGGTAGTTGGCGACGATCTCCATGTCATGCTCGTGCACGGGGCCGCCGACGAAGTATTCACGGGCGCTGACGGGGGCGGAGGCAAGCAGGGCGGCAGCGGCCAAGGCAAAGCGCATCATCTGTTCGATGTCCGGAGTTGGATGTTCAGGAAGCCCGTTGCGGGACGCCGACACGGTGCGGCGGCGCCATGCCGCGGACGAGGCGGGCGCCCATGACGAGCGTCACGAGAACCACGGCCCAAGCGGCGACCTGCACGCCCATCGGGCGGTCCGAGTAGCCGACCAGCGCCCGGAGGGCACGGCCGGGGATGCTGTCCTCGGACAGCAGCCAGGACGTGTCCCAAAGCTGGTAGCCCAACGCAGGTATCAGGTCGGCGCCTGCGAGGACGGCGGCGGCCTGTCCGGCCATGCCGGCGGCGAGCAGCGCGACGAGCCAGCCGGTGACGGTGAACAGGCGCGAAACGGGGATGGCGATCAGGCCGCGGTAGAGCAGCAGCGAGACCAGTGCGCCGAGGGCGACGCCGGCGGCGCCGCCGAGCATCAGGGCGGGCCAGCCTTCTTTGCCGGATGCGGCGATGCCGTAGAGGAACAGCACGACCTCGGCGCCCTCGCGGACCACGGCGACCGCGACGACCAGGGCCATGGCGAAGAGGGAGCGGCGGCCCAGGGCCACGTCGCGGCCCATCGCCTTCATCTCGCCCGCCATCTGCCGGCCGTGCGAGGCCATCCAGATCTGGTGCCAGCCCAGCATCAGCACGGCGGCGACCAGGATGCAGGCGTTGAACACCTCCTGCCCGGCGCCGGCGAAGGCGGATTGCAGGGCGCCGGCGAACAGGGCGATCACCGCGGCTCCGGCGACGCCCGCGGCGATGCCGCCGGCGAGCCAGCGCCCGCGCCCTGCGATGCCCTGGGTGGCGGCGAGGACGATGCCGACGATCAGGCCGGCTTCCAGGACCTCGCGGAAGACGATGACCAGGCTTGCGAGCATGACCTACTTCTCCGCCTGCTGCACGACGGCGGTCAGGGCGCCCTTGGCCGTGTCAGGATTGTAGTCGTCAACGAATGCATAGATGCCGGGCTTCAACGGTCCCACCATGACGGTGATCTTGCCGCCGGGGACGACGATCTTCTCTGCCCGGAGACCGCTGCTCTCGAACTCGGCGGGTGTTGCATCCTGGTTCTCGACCTCGATGCGGAACCGCTCGTTGGCGGGGACGGTGATTTCGGCTGGCGTGAAGCTGTGGTCCCTGATGACGAGGCGCACAGGCTCGGCGGCGGATGCGGGCGCCGCGAGGGCGAGCGCCGCGGCCAGGGCCGGGAGACATCTGGATGCGTTGCGCGTCATGGTGCGTTCCGTTCTCATGCGAGACTTGATAGTGCGAGGCGTTCGCAATAACAAGGGGCGAACAGCAGGCCCTGGGGTGGGCCGCCCCGAACGCGAGCACGTTTCAGCCATGGCAGACCCCAGCCTTTTCGATCCCATCCGCATACCGGTGCAGGCGCTTGCCGCCCTGGACTGGCGCCCGTATCACTTCTTGCTGCAGCCGTTTCACTACATTGTCAGGACGGTACACATCGTGGCGATGGCGGCGTTCTTCGGCGGCATCGGCCTGCTCGACTTCCGGCTCATGGGCTGGCGGGGGACGGTGCCGCTGCGGGCGTTTGCGGAGCATGTCCTGCCGTGGCTTTGGGCGACGTTCGCCGTTGCGGCGATCACCGGCGTGGCGCTGTTCCTGTATGATCCCGTCCGGGTCGGCACCCATGCGTATTGGGCGCCGAAGCTCACGGCCGTCGCGCTTGGCCTGGTGAACGCCGCGATGTTCCACCGCACGGGCTATGTCGCGGCGCTTGCTGCGGAGCGGCAGGTTCCGGCCGCCGCCCGTGTTGCCGGGGTGCTGTCGCTGGCGTGCTGGACGGCGGTGGTGGTGTTTGCCAGCATGGACACCGAGGCGGCCCCCAAGCTGCTGCTGCGCTGATGCTGGCGTGAGGAGGGGGTTGGCATGAAGGGGATCGGGCTGAGCCGCAGCCTGCGGGTCGCCTGGGGCAGCCTGGGGGTCAGCTTCGTCGTCCTGGGCTTGAAGGCTGGCGCTTATTGGGTGACGGGCAGCGTCGCGCTTTATTCGGATGCGCTGGAGACGGTCATCAACGTCGTCGCGGCGGCGGGGGCGCTGGTCGCCCTGTGGTTCGCCGAGCAGCCGGCCGATGCCAACCACCCTTATGGGCACAACAAGGCCGAGTATCTCAGCGCGGTGGTCGAGGGCGCGCTGGTGCTGGTGACGGCGCTGGTGATTGGCCGCGAGGCGTGGCTTGGGTGGCAGCAGCCGCACGTGCCGGACACGCCGTTGCTGGGGATCGCGCTGAACGGCGCTGCCGGGTGCATCAACCTGGTGTGGGCGCTCGTGCTGATCCGCAGCGGCCGGGCTTGGAAGTCGCCTGCCCTGGTTGCCGGCGGCAGGCACGTGATGACGGACGTCTGGACCACGGCGGCGGTGCTGGCCGGGTTCGCGCTGGTGCCGCTGACGGGTTGGCTGCGTCTGGAT
>DASWOJ010000030.1:0-10006 GCA_036398775.1 Acetobacteraceae bacterium | reverse complement strand
GTCGTCCGTGCCGGGCTGCGGCGCCTGATGGCCGCCTTGCCTGACATGGAGATCAGCGAAGCGGCGGACGGGCGCGAGGCGCTGGCGCTGGTGCGGTCCGAGCAGCCCGGCATGGTGCTGCTCGACCTCAACCTGCCGGGGCTGGGCGGGCTGGAGCTGCTGCGCCGCGTGCTGCTGGAGCATCCGGCGGCACGGATCATGGTGCTCAGCATGCACGCCGAGGCGCTCTATGCCGCCCGAGCCATGCAGGCGGGCGCGATGGGCTACCTGAGCAAGAATGCCTCGCCGGAAGAACTGCTGGAGGCGATCCGGCGCGTGGCCGCCGGCGGGCGCTACATCGAGGGCGAGATCGCCCAGGAACTGGCGCTACAGGCCGCGACGGCCGGCGACCCGGCGGAACGGCTGACCAGCCGGGACCTGGAGATACTTCGCCTGCTCGGCAGCAGCCAGGGCCTGGCGCAGATCGCGGAGGCGCTCGGGGTGAGCTACAAGACCGTCGCCAACACCTGCAGCGGGATCAAGGCCAAGCTCGGCGTGAGCCGGACCGCCGACCTGGTGCGCCTGTCTATCGAGATGGGCCTGGTTTAAGGAGACGAGCAGGGCTGTGGGCCGGATAAGCCCGCAGCCGATCTATTCACCAGCGCCATATCAAGCCAGAGCCGGCATCAGCGCGAGCGCGTTGTCGCGGTTGATCCGCTGCAACGCCGTGGGGGAAAGCCCGAATTCCGCCAGACCCTGCGCCGTCAGGTCGGGTTGTGCTGCAGGGAAGTCCGAGCCGAACAGTATGTGCCCATCCGGCATCAGCCTCGTCATCGCCGCCAGCACCGGCGCGCTGAACGCCTGCGCGGTGTCGAAGTAGAGGCCCCGCAACGCCTCGATGCAGCCGCCGGGAAACATGGCCAGCAGGTCGGGCCGGCTGTTGAACAGGCGCTCGAACCGGGCCACGAGGTAGGGCACGGTGCCGCCGCCGTGCGAAAAGATGAAGCGGATGCCGCGGAAGCGCCCGGTGACGCCGCCGAACACCAGGCTCGCGACCGTGCGGGACGTCTCGCTGTTGAACTCCACGACCTGGTCCGGCACGCCTGGCAGCAGGTTGCCGCAGCACGCAGCCGAAACGGGATGGACGAACACCACCGACCCCCGCCGGTCCAGCTCCTGCCACAGAGGCGTGAACGCGGGATCGCCGAGATACTTGCCGGCATAGCTGGTCAGCACCCCCACGCCGTGTGCGTGCAGCACATCGAGACCATAGGCGGCCTCCCTGAGCGCCAGGTCAACGTCGGGCAACGGCAAGGTGACGAACATCCCGAACCGCCCGGGGTGGTCCGACACCATGCGCGCCTGATACTCGTTGCAGTCCCGCGCCAGCCCGGCCCCCGCGTCGAAATCGCCGAACCAGACGCCAGGGTCGCTGGTGGACACCACTGCCGTCTGAACCCCGCCCCTGCCCATCGCATCCAACGATTTCTGCAGCGTCCACTCCTCGTTGAACGTTTGGCGCGTGCGCCGGCCCTTCATCATCCGCAGTAAGTTGGGCGAGGTGTAGTGATGATGGACGTCTATGCGGAACGGCGCCGGCTCCTGTGCCGCTGCAGGCAGGATCGGGCTTGCGGCTGCCCCGAGGGCGGCACCGAGGAAACCGCGCCGGCCCAACCGAGGCCCAGTCCAGCAGCTGCAAGCCGGGGTGCCAGCGCCCTGCACGTTGGTGTCGCACCTTAGCATCCAATCTCCCTTGCGCCATGCCTATGCGGCGCGGAGGCTACCGGCTTGGGAGACGTGGTCAACACCAAGTCCTATCGGAACTTGCGCCAGTGGAACCGTCAACTTGTTGAGCTGACGTCGCGATGGGCCGCGATTGGGAGCCGAGCAGGAAGAAGTGACCCGGGCTGTTCTGTGCTGCGGGTCAGCCCAAAAGCATGATGATTGGTGCGGCGACAGTTGGAAAGCGCCGCAGCGCGCCTGACGTGCCTGGAACCGCGTCCCGCGCTGGCTGTTCCAACATAACGGCACCAGGGGGATGGTCATGGCGGACGTGGAACACCGGGCCTGCAGCAGCGACGACCTGCCCGAGGGCGCCATGCGCGAAGTGGAGCTTGGCGGCCGCAAGGTGCTACTCGCGCGGGTGGCTGGCGCCTGGCATGCGGTCGGCGCGACCTGCCCGCATGCCGGCGGGCCGCTTGCGGAGGGGGTGCTGCATGGGGGCGTCGTGGTCTGCCCCTGGCATAAGGCCGCGTTCCGGATTGCGACCGGCGAGCTGGTGGAGCCGCCCGCCGTTGACGACCTGCCAGTCTTCCCGGTGCGGATCGCAGACGGGCAGGTGCTGGTCACGGTCGGCGAGGAGCCGGACCGGGTGGAGCCGGCGCCGGCCATCGGCCGTGCGGACGGGCGCTGCTTCGTGATCGTCGGCGCCGGGGCGGCGGGGGCCGTAGCCGCGCAGACGTTGCGCGAGGAGGGCTTTGCTGGCCGCGTGGTCATGATCAGCCGCGAGGACCGGCTGCCCTATGACCGGACACTGCTCAGCAAGTATGCGCTGTCAGGCACCAAGGGCGGCGAGAAGACACCGCTGCAGGACGCCGCGTTCTATGCCCGCAATGGGATCGAGCGCGTGGTGCAGGACGTGGCAGGCGTGGACGCCGGGTCGCGCACCGTCGCCTTTGCCGATGGTTCGACGCTCGCCTACGATGCGGCGTTGATCGCGACGGGCGGGACGCCGAGGCCGCTCGAAGTGCCCGGCGCCGGGCTTGCGAACGTGTTCCTGCTGCGTACGGCGTCCGATGCGGAGGCAATCGTCGCGGCGGCGGAGGGTGCACGCCGGGCCGTGGTGATCGGCGCCGGCTTCATCGCCATGGAGGCGGCGGGCAGCCTGCGCGAGCGCGGCATGGAGGTCACCGTGGCGGCGCCGCAGCCGGCTCCGTTCGAGCGCCAGCTCGGCGCGGAGGTCGGCAACGCGTTCCGCCGCCTGCACGAGCGCCAGGGCGTCTCGTTCCGGCTTGGGCAGGAGGTGGTCGCCCTCGACGGCAACGGGCGGGTCCGCGAGGCCGTGCTGGGCGACGGCACCCGGTTGCCGGCCGATCTTGTCGTCGCAGGCCTTGGCGTCCGGCCCGCGACGGACGGCGTGCAGGGGGTGCAGCGCCGGAAGGACGGCGGGATGGCCGTTGATGCCCAGCTCCGCGCCGCGGACAGGCTATTTGCGGCGGGCGACATAGCGGCGTTCCCGCTGCGCGGAGACGGCCAGCCGGTCCGGGTGGAGCACTGGCGCGTTGCTGAGCAGCACGGGCGCGTGGCCGCCCTCAACATGCTCGGACGCCAGGTTGCCTACGACGCCGTGCCCTACTTCTGGACCATCCACTACAAGAAACGGCTGGACTACGTCGGCCATGCCGAGGCCTGGGACGAGACCGTGGTTGACGGCGACCTGAGCAAGCCGGAGTTCACGGCCTTCTATGTCAGGGATGGCCAGGTGGCCGCGGTCGCCGGCTGGGGCCGCGACCGCCAGATGGCGGCGGCAGTCCACCTCATGACGGAGCGGCGCGGTTGGACACAGGCCAGCCTGCACGATGCGTTGCAGCGGTGGACGTGACGATGGGTAATCTGTGCCCGGCGGGAAGCTGATCCATGGCGCCGATCCGCCTGCTGTCCACGCTAGCCCTGTCTGGGGTCTTGGAGGTGCTGCTGCCCCGTTTGCCCGCCGGGCTGCCCCCGGTCGAGATGCAGCTCGCGCCGACCAACGTGCTGCTGGAGCGCATCGCCGCGGGCGCACGGGGCGACATCGCGATCCTGACCGACGCCGCGGTGGACGACCTGTCCGCGTCCGGTGTGCTGGACGGCGCCAGCCGTGTCGCCCTGGCGCGGTCCCATGTCGGCCTGGCCGTGCGGCAGGGCGCAATGCGGCCCGACATCTCCACGGCGGCGGCAGTCGCGGCGGCGTTGTCCGGCGCGCGCTCGGTGGCGCTGTCGCGCACCGGGGCGAGCGGCGTCTTCATGACGGGTCTGCTGGTCCGGCTTGGCATCGCCGACGAGGTGAACCGCAGGGCGACGGTGATCCCGGGCGGCCTGACCGGCGCGCGCGTCGTGAGCGGCGAGGCCGACCTGGCCGTTCAGCAGATGAGCGAGCTGATGGCCGTGCCGGGCCTCGACATCCTGGGGCGCCTGCCGCCGGAGATCGAGGGGCTGAGCGTGTTCACCGCCGCCCTGTTCACCAGGGCAGCCCCGGGCGCCGCCGATGTGGTTGCGGCGCTGCGCGCGGCGGCCGCGCTCATGCGGGAGAAGGGGCTTGAGCCGGTCGCGGCAGACTGACTTGGCCCGTCAGCCCTGATGCGGCACGCTGTGGCCATGTGGTCCGCTCAACCAACGGCGACTGCGGCATTGACCCGGCGCAACCTGCTGGGGCACGGCGCGGCACGGGCAGCCGTGGCTCCGGCCGAGCCGCCGTTCGACCCCGGCGCCTTCGGCACCGTCGGCGTGTTCGGGCTGGACTGGCTGCTGGACCCGCGCTTCACCCGGCTGCTGGACGTATTGGCCGCGTCACCCGGGGCAGTGCGCGGCGTCCGGGTATTCGGGGCGCTCAGCCTGGGGCGGGACAAGGTGTTCCCAACGGTCAGCGCCGGCGTGTGGGACGACCCGGCCGACGCGCCGGACTTCAGCCGCACCCTGCTGGCGTTGGACGCGTTGGTGCGGCGCGGCCTGGTGCCGTTCCTGCCGCTGACCTTCTTTCCGCCCGCGGTGTCCCCCACGCCGACGCAGCCGCCCGCGGATTGGAGCCGCTGGACCAGCCTGGTCCGCGCCTTCCTGGATGCCGTCACCGCCCGCTTCGGCGCCGCGGAGGTGGCACGCTGGTGGTTCGAGGCCTGGAACGAGCCGAACATGCCGCCGTTCTGGGCCGGCAGCTTCGACCAATATCTGGACCTGTATCGCGCCACGTCGGCCGCCGTGGCCGGGCGGCAAATCCGGCTGGGCGGCCCGGTGCTGGCCTACGTGCCCGGCGAAGGCCCGGCGCTGATGGAGCGCTTCCTGCGCTTCCTGGCTGACGAGCCGGGGGTGCAATGCGGCTTCATCTCCCTGCACCGCAAGGGGAGCTGGATCACCGGGGAAGGCGAGCCGGAGCTGGGCCGCCTGGTGCAGGCCGCCGACGAAACCGCCAGGGCCATCCTGCGCATCGTGCCGGGCCGCGCCCGCGGGATGGTGGTGGTGAACGACGAGGCCGACATGATGGTCGGCTTCGACCGGCCGTATCCCCCGCGCATGACGCACCAGTCCACGGCATGGCTGGCGGCGTCGCTGGTGGCGCATGATGCGCTGGACCAGGCATGGGCGCCGCACGGCATCCGGTTCCGCGCATTCGGCGACAATGCCAACCAGCAGTTGGCACAGGGACCGTTCGACGGGCGGCGTATGCTGATGACGCCGGTGTCGGATGCGGCGGACGACCTGGTGAAGCTGCCGGTGATCGCCTTCTACGAGCTGCTGCGCCTGCTGGGTCCGCGGCGGCTGCCTGTTCCGCCAGCGCCGCCGGGCGTGTCGGCGCTTGTGACCGCCGGTCCCGGCGGGATGGCGGCGCTGTTCACCCGTTATGGCGAGGGGGAGGCCGAGCTCGACTGGGCGCCGTCCGGCGTGCCGTGGCGGAGGGTGAACGTCGTGCAGTTCCTGGTGGACGCCGGGCACACCAACCCGGCGCCTGGCATAGCGCCTGCAGCGCTGCGCCGGGCGGCGGAGCTGGGCGTGGCCGCACCGATCCGCCGCGGCGTGGCGCCGCGGACGGAGCGGATCACGCTCGGTCCCTACGCCACTGCGCTGGTGTGGATCACGCCCGCCCGGGCCGGGACGCCAACGGCGCCGCGCTGGATCGAGGTGCGGCAGGATGCCGCCGGCACCCTGCTGCGCTGGACGCCAAGCGGGGACCCGGCATTCTACAGCTACGAAGTGACGCGCGACGGCACTTCCATAGCGCCGGAGCCGATGCGGGCGGCATTGTGGGTGGACACGGCAGGGTCCGGGACGGCGCGGTATGCCGTACGCACGGTCACGGCGTCCGGCGCGCGCAGCCCATGGGCGGCATGGGCCGGGTAGGACCGGCGGCATGGATGGGAGCCGCCTGCAAGCCGTATCGCGGGCATGGCCTGTTTGTCGTTGCCCGCCAGAGCCTGCTGCGCGGGAGCAGGCATGGGGAAGCGCGGCGCCGGTGCGGTCATCGCCGCCCGGTAGCTTGGGTCCGGTACGGGACTGACATAATAAGCTTTTGACCGGCAACGAAGCTCCGCCCGGTCCGCGGAGATGGCCACGGCATCGAAGCCATCAATTCTGGCAAAGTGAAGCTGGCTGCACTTCAGCAGGGGTGGCGATGGCAGCTTTATCGGCCATCCAGGCTTCGGCTTCGGGCACGGTGGGGAAGTCCTTGCGGACCCGCTTACCGGCTACGTTCGCGTCGGCCTGGAAGGACCTCCCGCGGGATCGTATCGCCATCCTACTCTCCCATAATTTGTTGAAGGGCGGAAACCACTAGCTCACCTTTCGGGGTCAGCTTGGACAGCTTGAACCGCAGGTCGTCTGGTGCGGCGTCCATCGTTATCAGCTCCAACGAGTACGGTTCCGTAGGATGCGGGCGTTTCGAGAGCTTCTGGAAAATTCGGGACAGGGCGGACTTGGACACGTCCATTCCGGTACGGTGGATCAGGGTCGTTTGCGGAACACCCGGTTCCTGCGCCACCATCAAGAGGATGGACACGGAGCGCAGGGACATACCGGGGTCAAGCTGCCGCAGTTGGTCAACGGCGCGGGAGAAGCGGGCCAAGGAAGAAGCTGCCAATGTGGCCCTCAAGGTATGGTGTCCCGTGGACCATTCTGCGGGAATGGATACTGTCATCAGGCTTGCGACAGATGCACCTTCGGAAACGACCGCAATGGACCACTCGTCCGGCATCCTGAACAAAGCCTGACGCCGGCCTTCGGCAATGACGATCCCATTCAGGTGCGGCATACGGGACGCCGGCAATGCAGGGATGCCGCTCGCCCCTTTGGCGGACAAGCAGAAATCCGCGGCAGCAGCGCGGCGCCTGGCGCCTGCAAGCGCCAACAGCCCCATTGCGGCACAAGCCTGCAACCGGCGCAGGCGGTTTCCTCAAAACACGGCGTCAGGCGCGCCGGCGCGCAACGCCCAGCAGGCCCGTCATTCCGGCCGGCAAAATCCGCGTGAGCCAGCGATACCGGCCTTCCTGCGTGGCCGGTTCTGCCGTCTCCGGAGACGGGGCGGACATCGTGAGGTGGAGGGAAAAGCGTCCGCGAAGCCCGGCAAAACCCTCAAGCGCAAGCGCGTCCGCAATTCCTGGACCGCCAGCGAAGGCCAGTTGCAGCGGTGGCCCTGCATGAAGCACGAACTGCAAGTAGAAGAGGGTCGGGTGCGGCAGGAGGTGGGCGTCCTCCACCAGCAGCACGATCCGGTCGCAGCCCGGGTCCAGGGTCGTGAGGGCGTTGAAGCCACGTTCGACGTCGTCGTCCCCTGGTGCGTTCCCAGTCTGTCCGACTTGTTCCATGAACCCCGGCAAATCAAGCGGCGGGCGAACCTGCAGGACGCGCGTACGCCCCTTTGCAAGCGTGTCCGCGACGACCGCCAACACGGCAGGGCCGCCATCTGTTCCGGTCAGCAACACAGAGCCGCCGCCGGTCAGGTGCGTGATGATCTCCTCGGTCTGCCGGAACTGGTTCCGGGGTGATCCGGGCCTGTTGAGGTTCGCGGCGAAACCGGCGAGCTGCGACTCGCTCCAAGCCTTCACGGCACCCGAGCCCCCTTAATCCCTGCTGACATAAGGTGCGGCATGGTTTTGCCTGAAGTGTGGAGGGCTTGTCTGATACCAGACCAGGACAAAAACAAACCCTACGCCAATGGCGGCAACAGCCAGAGCGAGGCTGTCCAAAAGTCTGTTCAGAACGCCACGCTGTTGTCGCCTGTCCAGCATTCCCATTCCCAGCTCGTCCAGGTTCCCGCCCGTTGGAGACACTTCGCCCGGACAAGCTCAACCTATCCACCTTGGGCCAATTCTGGAAAGCCAAGAACTGTCAGGAAAAGGCCCACGCCGCCCACTCGGCATTTCCGGTTGATTGATGCTGCAGACATGTTGATGCGGCATTCCGGCTGAAAAACCCTGCCTGTCCTGACACCCAGGCCCGTGCCGCCGATGGGCGTGTCAAGTTGTTGGAGGGGTCAAGTCCCGCAAAGTGGCGTATGGCGGCGGCAACGCGCTGCCGTTTCGGGATGGACCGGCCCGGATCAGTCCCAGGCCAAACGCCGCAATACCAACTTGCAGCCCTTCGTTTCAGGACTTCTCACGGCGGGCGCTGACTGGGCCTGAAGCCTGTCAAAGCCATCCACGCTCCTGAAAAGGCTGCAGGTCGGTCCCGGGCGGGGCATACCAACCCCCGGCGCGGTAGCGCGCGCCCAGTTGCTGCGCGGCCTCCTTGTTGCCGAACGGGATGCGCAGGGGTGTTTCGCCAGGACTGGCTGCCTGCTTGCCCGGCGGCTGCGCCGAGGATGCGCCAGCGGCCTGCGTCCGCGTCACGGCTGCCCGTGGCTTGGCGCCCGGCTCGGCGATCCCATCCGTTGTCGTCCGTCGCGCCCGCCTTCGCGGCTTGTTCTGATGTGCCTTGCGTCCGGTCGAGGCAGCCCCCGCGCCGGGAACGTCCATGCAACGCTTCGGTGCCCGACATGCATCAGCAGTTGATTGCGTCGCCGTCGCCGGTTGAGGGCACCCATCCGCCACATCGGCGCCTGTGCCGCCGGCCTTGGGTGCGTGCTGGTCGAGGAAGGCCCGGCACGCCGCGCCCGACCTGGTGCGGCCAGCCGGCGGATTGATGCCTTTCTGCCGGGCAAGGCTGTCCACGTAGCGCCGCATCGCCGGAGTGGGCGCGCCACCATGGCCGGCGCCGCCTGCCGCGCCCAGGAGCGGCCCTGGGATGGCGGCGTCCCCTGCCCCCTCGGTCAGCCGGCCGATGATGCGCTGGGCCTGCGCGCACACGGCGTCAATGGCGCCCATCATCTCCTGCCGGCCCACCAGCACCTCGTCCAGCAGGCACTCCATCTGCGCGGTCACGCCGGGATCAACCAGGGCCGGATCGGCCCGCTCCAGGATGCCGAACAGCGCCAGCCCCCGTTCGGTCGGCACGATGTGCTTGCCGTCGGCGATCAGGAACTCCTGCGCCTTCAGGCCGCGTATGACCTCGGCCCGGGTCGCCGGGGTGCCGATGCCCTTGGCCTCACGCAGACGGTCGCGCAGCGCCGCGTCCTCGATGAAGCGCCAGGCGTTCTGCATCGCGTCAACCAGCGTGCCTTCGTTGTAGCGCGGCGGCGGCCGGGTTTCCTTGTCCTCGACCGCCGCATCCCGCAGCAGCGCCGCCTCGCCGTCGCGCAGGCCCGGCAGAAGCTGGGCGTCCTCGCCGCGTTCCTCGGCCGGCTGCCAGTCCGGGAATGCCGCCCGCCAGCCAAGCTCGACCGGCTGGCGCCCGACGGCGCGGAACGGGTGGCCCGCCACGTCCAGCACGGCCGTGGTCTGGCGGTAACGGAAATCCGGCATCATCGCCGCCAGGTAGGACCGCGCGATCACGTCGAACAGCCGGCGCTCCTCGGCAGACAGGCGCGGCCAGATCCCGGCGAGGGCGTCCACCGTGTTGACGTTGGGAATGACGGCGTGGTGGCTCGCCCCGGCCAGGCCCTTGTCGTGGAAGGCGCCGCTGGCGCCCCGGCGAATCGGCGGCGGCTCCGGCACCGGGATAGCGCCGAACGCCCTCCCCACGCGCAGGCCGGCGACGACCCGGGGCACGTCGGGAATGAGGCTTTCGGGCAAGTAGCGGGTTTCGGCGCGGGGATAGGTGATCACCTTCTTGCCCGCGCCGTCATACAGCTCCTGCGCCACCTCGAGCGTCTTGGCCGCGGACCAGCCGAACCGCGAGCCGCACAGCTTCTGCAGGGATGGCAGGTCGTGCAGACGCGGCGGCCCCTGGCGCTTGTCCTCCACCTCCA